>JAOZVH010000063.1 GCA_029938235.1 Bacteroidales bacterium | reverse complement strand
ATTAGAACATTTTTATTTTTGATGTTTTTTTCATTTGCTTGTGAATAAGCAATTTTTGATATTTTAATTTTTTTTAAAATTCTATTAATATTTTCCTTATGAATTTCGTGTGGAGCGATAATAAATTTTAAATTTTTTTTCGTATTATTAATATATTTTATTAAAATTTCTTCGTCTTCTTTCCAAGTGCTTCCAGCAATTAAAATTTTTTTATTATCCTTAAATTTTTCTATTAAATCAAAATTTTTATTTATTTTTACAATATCTGAAACTCTATCAAATCTTGTATCTCCGGCGATAGTAACATTTTTTATTTTTATTTTTTCTAATAATTTCAAAGAGATTTTATTTTGTACAAAAATATGCGTAAAATTTCTTAAAATATTCGCAAACCATTTTCCATAATTTTTAAAAAAAATTTGGTCTTCTCTAAAAATTCCAGAAATTAAATAAACTGGAATTTTTTTTTCCTTTAAAATTTTCAAATAATAAAACCAAAACTCATATTTTATAAAAAAAACTAAATATGGATTTGTTAATTCTATGAATTTTTTTGCATTTTTCTTAAAATCTAAAGGCAAGTAAAAAATATAATCTGCATTTTTATAATTTTTTCTTATTTCATAAGCAGATGGAGAAAAAAATGTTAATAGAATTTTCATCTCTGGAAATTCTGTTTTAATAATTTCTATCAAAGGCAAAGCCTGTTCAAATTCTCCCATCGAAGCACAATGAAACCAAATTTTTTTTTCTGATTTTGGAACATTTTTTTCAATTTTTTCAAAAATATTTTTTCTTCCTTTTCTAAAAAAACGTGCTTTTTTATTAAAATTGGAAAAAAAACAAATAATAATTTCGTAAATTTTTAATGCTAAGTAATAAAAAATTTTCATATAATTAATTATTAAAAATCTGATAATGCTATTCTAAAACCAATATCGTTATGAACTTTATTCTGTTCGCTAAAATATCTAGCTGAAGGATAAGAATAAGCAGCATAAAAATCATAACTACCACCACAACAAACACGAGAAGAATTAACACTTTTCACCCAAGCACTTCCATCTGTTGGAGCGCCATTGTAATTTCTATGCCATTTATCTTCTACAAATTCCCAAACATTTCCTACCATATCATAAAGCCCTAATTCATTTGGTAAGAATGAACCTACAGGAGCAGTATTTTCATAACCGTCATTTTGATTTTTATATGCATAAAGGTTTTTACAATTTTTATCACAGAAATTTACATATCTATATAATTGTGTAGAATCACTTGTACCAAGATATTTATAATTTTGACTTTTATTTCCACCTCTTGCGGCAAATTGCCATTCTGCTTCTGTTGGAAGCCTAAAATTCTTTTTCTTTTTTTCATTTAATTTTAAAAGAAATTTTTGTATATCATCCCAGCTTACACTTTCTACGGGCAAAGTATCACCTTTAAAAAAACTAGGATTATAGCCCATTACTTCTTTCCAAATTCTTTGAGTTATTTCGAATTGACTTATATAAAAAGTATTAACTTTTACCTTATGAGCAGGTTTTTCATCTTTAAAACCTTTTTCATTTCCCATTAAAAAAGTTCCACTTTCTACTTTAATCATTTTTATATTCAATTCCTCTAAATAAGAATTCTTATCATTTGCATGATATATTTTTTTTTCTTTTATATCAAAATCTTTTAATAAATTAAAAAAATATAAAAAAAGACACAATACTAATATTAAATTTTTTTTCATTTTTTTATTCTTTAATTAATTTAATTTTCTTAAAATTAATTATTTTTATTTAAAAATAAAATTTTTTTATTAATTTTTTTAATAAGACTTGGTCCTTCATAAATAAAACCAGTATAAATTTGTATTAAATCGGCACCTGCTTCTAACTTTTCTATGGCATCTTTTTCTGTCATAATTCCACCCACTCCAATAATTACAAATTTTTTTTTAGATTTTTTTGCTATATATCTTATTATTTCTGTTGAACGGTCTTTTAATGGTTTTCCACTTAGACCACCGTTACCAAAATTATTTATTTTTTCTTTAGAATAACTTAAATTTTCTCTTGATATAGTTGTATTTGTAGCAACTATTCCATCTATTTTTGTATGAAAAATTATTTCAATAATATCATCTATTTCTGGAAAAGATAAATCTGGCGATATTTTTAATAAAATCGGTTTTGGCTTTGATTTTTTTAGATTTCTTTTTTGTATTTCAGACAATAAATTTTTTAACGGTTCTTTTGATTGTAATTTTCTTAGATTTGGAGTGTTTGGCGAACTGATATTTATCACAAAATAATCAACAAAATCAAATAATTTTTCGAAAGAAAATATATAATCTTTTATTGCGTCTTCATTTTTTGTAACTTTATTTTTGCCAATATTTCCTCCGACAATCAAATTAGATTTCTTATTTTTTAAATTTTTTATTGCTTTTTCTATTCCTAAATTATTAAAACCCATACGGTTAATTAATGCCTTATCTTTTTTTAAACGAAAAGAACGTGGCTTTTTATTTCCATCTTGTGCTTTTGGAGTTAAAGTTCCTATTTCAATAAAACCAAAACCTAAATGAGAAAGAATATCAAAAGCTTCGGCATCTTTATCTAAACCAGCAGCAAGTCCAACAGGATTTGGAAATTTTATTCCCATAATTTCTTTTTCCAATTTTTTATCTTTTATATGAAAAAAGAATTTTAGAAAATTAGAAATATATGGAATTTTTGATGCCATTTTCAAAATGAAAAAAACAAAATTATGTATATTTTCAGGTGAAAAACAAAATAAAATTGGTCTAATTAAAAATTTATACATAAAAAAATTTTAATTTAATATATTTTTTATTAAATTTTTTATAAAAAAATTGAATATTTTTGAAAAAATTTTTTTTACAAAATTACTCTTTATCTAATTCACTAAAAACTTTTTGTAAAATATCATTTACTCTTGAATTTACATCAGTTCTAATGTCTTTTTCTTCTTTTTCAACTTTTAGGAATAAACCGTCTAATGCCTTGTGAGTTACATAAGTTCCAAGTTCTGTTTCTTGTATAGGCTCTAAACCAAAAGCAGAAGCTAAAACATTATTTGCAATTTTATTATATTCAGTAGTCAATGTAGTCCATGCTTCATTTGCAGAAATTCCTTTTACTCCTATAGGTTTATCTAAGGATGCGTTAATATCTGGTGCAAAAGCATTCGTAAGACTGTCATAAGTGTTTGTTTTCAAATATGCTGTTGCTGCATTTTCTTCACCATGCAAAATATTTACTGCATCATCTATACTCATAGAAGTTATTGATTCTATAAAAATAGGTTTTGCTTTTACTGCGGCATCTTCTGCTGAACGATTAATCCTTAAAACGAGATCTTCTATCAAACCATCTATAAAATTGTCGCCAAGAAAAAGCATGCTTGCGACAGAATTTATATCATCTTTATTCTCCAAAATTATATCTGCTTCCTCAGGCATTAAAATTTTTATCGCTTCATCTTTGTAATAACCATTTACAGCAGAAACAGTCGTTACAGAAGTATCAGTTCCAACAACAAGAGCAGATTTCAAACCTTCAATAATTTCTTCATTTGATAAATTATCATTGAGAGCATCTAAAATTTCCTTAGCATCATCTTTATCACAAGAAAAAAAAGGAATTAAAACAATAAAAACAAATAAATATTTAAAATTTTTCATAATTTTTTTTATTAAAAATACAATTTTAAATAAAAAATTTAAAAACAAATTTTTTATTTTCTAAAATGACGTTTTTTTATTTTTTTAAAAAATTACAATCATTTTTTGCACATTTTTTTCTTAAAAAGAAGAAAAACATTCTATTTTTTGAAAAAAATTTTTCTTAAAATTCGTCCAAAATTTTAATATTTTTTAATTTCAAAATTAAAAAAATTTTTTCAAAAAAACTACGAAATTTTAATGATTTGATTTTATCAAAAAAATTTTTTCAAAAAAACGACGAAATTTTAATTATTTTTTATTATAAAAAATCATCAAATATTTTCAAATAATTCTTAATGTTTTATCAAAAAAATAAATTAATTAAACAAATTAATTTGTTTGAATAAATTTTCTATAAAAATTTTCGTAAAAAAAAATTTTTTATTATTTTTACATTTTATTTTTAAGAAATTTTATGAAAAAGATAAAAGTTGTAAATCCTGTAGTTGAATTAGACGGAGATGAAATGACGAGAATAATATGGAAATTTATCAAAGATAAATTGATAATGCCATATTTAGATATTGATATTAAATATTATGATTTGTCCATAGAAAAAAGAGATGAGACAAATGACCAGATTACCATAGATGCGGCTCATGCGATACAAAAATATGGTGTTGGAATAAAATGTGCAACTATTACTCCAGATGAAATGAGAGTAAAAGAGTTTGGTTTAAAAAAGATGTGGCGCTCTCCAAATGGAACAATTAGAAATATTTTAAATGGAACAGTTTTTCGTGAGCCTATTATTATGAAAAATATTCCTCGTTTAGTTCCGGGCTGGAAGTATCCAATTTGTATAGGTCGTCATGCTTACGGAGACCAATATAAAGCAACAGATTTTCTAACAAAAGGAAAAGGAAAATTAACTCTTACTTTTACTCCTGATGATGGTGGTGAAGTAATAAAAAAAGAAGTGTTTGATTTTCAAGGAGATGGAGTTGCAATGTCTATGTATAATACTGACGACTCTATAAAAGGTTTTGCTCATTCTTGTTTTAATCAAGCAATAGAAAAAAAAATAGACCTTTATCTTTCTACAAAGAATACTATTTTGAAAAAATATGATGGACGTTTCAAAGATATTTTTGCTGATATTTTTGAAAAGCATTATAAAGAGAAATTTGCCGATTTAAATATTATTTATGAACATCGTTTAATAGATGATATGGTTGCAGCGGCTTTGAAGTGGGAAGGAAATTTTGTTTGGGCTTGTAAAAATTATGATGGTGATGTTCAATCTGATACCATCGCACAAGGTTTTGGTTCTCTTGGTTTAATGACTTCAACTTTACAAACTCCGTCCGGAGAAATTATGGAGGCAGAAGCAGCACATGGAACTGTAACTAGACATTATCGTTTACATCAAAAAGGTCAGAAAACTTCTACAAATCCAATTGCGTCTATTTTTGCATGGACAAGAGGACTTGATTTTAGGGGGAAACTTGATGGAAATCAAGAGCTAAGGGATTTTGCAAATACTCTGGAAGATATTTGTATAAAAACAGTAGAAAGTGGAAAGATGACTAAGGATCTTGCTTTAATTTTACATAAAAAAAACTTGAAAGAAGAACATTATTTAGAAACAGAAGATTTTTTAAATGAATTAGATAAAAATCTAAAATTAAAATTTAATTAAAAATATTAAGTCTCAATTTTCATTGTAATTTTTTGTAAAAAAATTGAAATTAAAATCGAGATGTAACTAAAAATTTTTATATTTTTTATTTAAGAAATTTTTCAATAAAAAATATAAAAATTTTAAAGATTTTTAAATCAAAAAAAATTATTTTCAAAAAAACGACCAAATTTTAAAGGTTTTTAAATTAAAAAAATCTTTTTTCAAAAAAATACAAAATTTTAAAGGTTTTTAAATTAAAAAATTTTTTTCAAAAAAATGCAAAATTTTACGAGATTTCTAAATTAAGAAAAAATTTTTTGAAAAAATGTCATTTTTTTTATCTTTGCATAAAAAATAAAAATATGAAAACAGAAAATATTAAAAAAGCATACAAGTTTCTTGAAAAAGCTGAAAAAGCTTATCAAAAACATGATTATATAGCAGCAAAAAATAATTTAGAAAAAGCAATAAAATTAAATCCAAATTATACAAAAGCTTATTATAATTTAGCTCTTCTTTTATCTAATGATTATTTTAAAGATTATGAAAAAGCAAAAGAATATTATGAAATGGCGATAAAATTAAATCCAAACTTTGCATTTGCTTATAATAATTTTGCTAATCTTTTATCTAATGATTATTTTAAAGAATATGAAAAGGCAAAAGAATATTATGAAATAGCAATAAAATTAAATTCAAATCTTGCAGAAGCTCATGATAATTTAGCTATTCTTTTATTTCAACATTTTAATGATTTAGAAAAAACTCAATCTCATTTTTTTGAAGCGATAGAGTTATTTACAAAACAAGAAAATAATAATAGTGAAATTAGTCGTTCAGGTTTAAAAAAAGCATCTAAAAGTTTAGCAAAAAATATTTTTATTTCAGAGTTTCAAATAAATAAAGTTCGTCATCTTGAAAATATAAATATTCCATTGAGTAAAGATCAATTAAAACATTTGATATTTACTGGAGATAATGGAAGCGGTAAAACCAGTGTTTTGGAAGAATGTAAAAATTATTTGCAAAAATTATTAGAATTACCAAAAAAAATACTTTTTTCAGAAGAAGGGAAAAAAATATTTTTAAAACAAAAAGATTCGCCGCTTCATTTTACTTTAAATGAAAATTTATTAACATTTCGTTTAAATTATGAAATAGGTAATTTTGTTTTAAAATATTTTCCAACACACAAAGAAAAATTTAGTTTACAGCCTATACAAAGAATAAAAAAAGTTAATTTTCCTTTAATAACTCCATTAGAAACAAAAGAAAAATTAAATAAAAAGTTAATTTATTATTTAGTTGATTTGGATTATATCCACGCTCGAAGTTTTAGAAATCAAAGGTCTATAGATGACCAATCTGTAGAAAAAGAAATTAGAATTTGGTTTGAAAAATTTGAAAGTGTTATGAAAAAAATCGACATACGCATAAAATATATGCAAGTTCGTTCAGATGAAAAAGGATATACTTTTGAATTTATCCCAAAAGCACCATATGAAACTTTTTCTTTTGCAGAACTTTCCGGAGGTTATGCTGCTGTTTTTGATATTGCTACAGAATTAATTTTAGAATGTGTTGCAAAGTCATTAGATTTTGAAGATTTACAAGGTATCGTTTTAATTGACGAGCCAGAAGTTCATTTGCATATCAAAATGCAAAAAAGATTAATGCCATTATTAACGGAGATTTTTCCAAAAATTCAGTTTATCGTGGCAAGTCATTCCGCTTTTATTCTCAATTCTTCAAAAAATTCTGTAATTTATGACTTGCAAAATAAACAAAGAATTACTGATGCGTCAGATATTCCAGCATCAAGATTAAATCAACATTATTTTAGTTTTTCTCCTCAGAAAATTAAAGAAATAGAAAATAAAATTCAATTTTTTATAAAATTAGTAAAATTGGAAAAAGAAGAAAAAATAACAGAAGAAGAAGAAAAAAAATTAAATGATTTAGACATAGAATTAAATATTATAATTCCTTATGTTGATGATAATCTTTTTAAATTATTTAAAGAAAATCAAAAATATCTCTACGAATTATGATAAATATTAAAAGAAGTCCAAAACCAGAAAAAGAGATAAATTATAAAGATATTGATATTCGTAAAAAGATACACAAAGATTTTTATCATTTATGTTATTTATGTGAAAATGAAGCTTTTACATCTTATGAAATAGACCATTTTTATCCACAAAATGAATTTAAATTAAAAATAAATGATTGGGATAATTTATTTTTAATTTGTTCTGATTGTAATAAAATTCGTCCAAAAAAAATTAATGTAAAAGGAAAAGAAGTTTTAAATTCTTGCTGTGATGATGTGGAAAATTTAATACAACTAAGGTTTATATATAATTTAGAAAATGAACCTGAAAGCATAGGAATTAAATCATCTTTAAGAAATAAAAAAGTAAAAAATACAATAAAATTATTAAAGAAAATTTACATTTTAGAAAATAGCCTTTCAAGAAGAGATATATTTTTATTTTATCATAAAATAAATAATAGAGTTCAACAATTTAAAAACAAATTAGAAATATATGTTAAAATAAAAAAAAATTGTAGAAGAAAAAAAAATTTAAAATTAGAAATTATAGATTTTTTAAGAAAAGATACAATTTTTAAAAAAACTGGTCGTGATGATAATACATTAGGTTTTATTTCTTTCAAACGCCAAATTATAAAAGATAATCCAGCATATAAAAAATTCGAAAAATATTTTGATTAAAATTTATATTTTTAATGATTTATTTAAAATAAAAAAAAATTTTTTGAAAAAAATGCCAATTTTTTAAATTTTTTTTATTAAAAAAACGGCATCTTTTTGTAAAAAAAAATTTCAAAATTATATAATTTTGAAATTTTAAATATAGTATTTGAAATTTTATTAGACAATATATCTTCTATCTGGTCTTGGCAATAAAATTTTTCTAGAAAGTTTTAATTTATTTGTTCTTCTATCTATCTCAATTAATTTTACTTCTATGTAATCACCTTCTTTAAGAACTTCTTCTACAGATTTTAAACGTCTCCATTCAATTTCTGAAATATGAAGTAAACCATCTTTTCCGGGTAGAATTTCAATAAAAGCACCAAATGAAACTATAGATTTTACTCTTCCTTTATAAACTTTTCCAACTTCAGGAACTTCAACTATGCTAATGACAGCTTTTAAAGCGGCATCTACAGATTCTTTATTATTAGCAACAATATCAACAAAACCTTGTCCATTCATTTCATCTATAGTAATAGATGCTCCGGTATCGGCTTGTATTTGTTGTATAATTTTCCCACCAGGTCCAATTAAAGCACCTATCATTTCTTTCTTTATAACAAGTTTTTCTATTCTTGGAGCATTAGGTTTATAGTCTTCTCTTGGTCCAGGTATTGTTTCCAGAATTTTATTTAAAATATGTATTCTTCCAGTTTTTGCTTGATTTAAAGCTTCTGCTAATAATTCATAAGAAATTCCATCAACTTTAATGTCCATTTGACAAGCTGTGATTCCATCCATTGTTCCTGTAACTTTGAAATCCATATCACCAAGATGATCCTCGTCTCCAAGTATGTCAGAAAGTATAGAATACTTATTATTTTTATCATTAACAATTAAACCCATTGCAATTCCAGAAACAGGTTTTTTCATACGAATACCAGCATCTAATAATGCTAATGTGCTGGCACAAACAGTTGCCATAGATGATGAGCCGTTGGATTCCAAAATATCAGATACTATACGTATAGCATAAGGATTATTTTCAATAGACGGTAACATCTTTTTTATTGCACGGTATGCAAGATTTCCGTGTCCAACTTCTCTTCTTCCTACTCCTCTATATGGACGAGCATCTCCGGTAGAAAAAGCTGGGAAATTATAATGTAACAAAAATCTTTCTCTTTTTTGAAAGAAAACATCATCTATAATTTTTTCATCTGATTTTGTTCCCAAAGTAACACTTGCCAAAGCCTGAGTTTCACCTCTTGTAAAAACTGCTGAACCATGTGATGAAGGTAAATAATCTACTTCACACCATATTGGTCTAATTTCATCAGAGTTCCTTCCGTCTATACGTACTTTTTCATTTAAAATTAAATTTCTAACAGCCTCTTTTTCTGTCTCATGTAAGTATTTTTCAACTAATGGTTTCTGAGCTTCATTTTCTGCATAGCTGTCTAACAATTCTTTTTTTATTTCAGAGAAGTCAGCGTTTCTTTCTTTTTTAGATTTTTTAGACTTTGCTAAATCATAAATTTTATCATACGAATTAGAACGAATTAATTCTTTTAAATCTTCATCATTTTTTTCGTGGCAATATTTTCTTTTTTCTACAACGCCTTTCATTTCCACAAGGTCTAATTGTGCCTGACATTGCATTTTAATTGCTTCATGTGCTAATTTAATAGCATATAAAATTTCATTTTCAGATGCTTCGTTCATTTCTCCTTCAACCATAACGATACTATCTTTTGTAGCCGCCACCATTATGTCTATATCTGCTTTCGCAGCATCAGAAAAATTTGGATTAATAATAAAATCTCCATTAACCTTTACTACTCTTACTTCCGAAATAGGCATTTTAAAAGGAACATCAGAAACACATATAGCAGAAGAAGCAGCAAGAGCTGCAAGAGAATCTGGCATAACTGTTCTGTCTCCAGAAATTAAACTTATATTTACATAAGTGTCAGCATGGTAATCTTTCGGAAACATCGGACGAAGTGCTCTATCTACTAGACGCGAAACTAAAATTTCATTATCTCCGGGTCTACCTTCTCTTCTTAAAAAATTTCCGGGAAATTTCCCCATAGATGCATATGTCTCTTTGTATTCTACAGATAAAGGCAAAAAATCTGTAAACTCTTTTGCTTCTTTTGCCGATACAACAGTCGCTAATAACATCGTTTTCCCCATACGTACCACAACAGCCCCATCTGCTTGTTTCGCCAATTTTCCTGTTTCTATTGTAATTGTTCTGCCATCATCTAAATAAATGGTCTTTTCTACAATTTTTGTCATAACTTTATAATCAAAATTCTACACAATTTGTAAAATCATTTTTCCGACATTCTACAATTTGCTAATTATTAAAAATATTTTTATTTACGTAAGCCAAGTGATTTAATAATTGCACGATATCTTTCTATATCTATATCTTTCAAATAATTTAGAAGTCGTCTTCTTTTCCCAACTAATTTTAACAAAGACATTTGTGTACCAAAGTCTTTGTTATTCTTCTTCAAATGACTAGTCAAATGATTTATGCGATAAGTAAATAAAGCAATTTGACCCTCAGAAGAACCTGTATTTTTTTCAGATTTTCCATAAATTTTGAAAATATCGGACTTCTTATTCTTTGTTAAATACATAATCTTTTTAATGAATAAATTTTTACAAAAGTAATTGTTTTTTTTAAAAAAAAAATTTTTTTTCAATAAAATCCGATTTTTTAATGTTTTTTTATTATAAAAAATAAAATTTTCCAATAAAATGCAGATTTTTTTAATGATTTTTATTATAAAAAAAATTTTTCAATAAAATCCGATTTTTTTAATGATTTCAAAATTTGAAAATAAATTTTTTTTTCAATAAAATACTGAAATTTTTATAAAAAAAATATTTTTTGAAAAAACGACAATTTTTTAATGATTTTAAAATTTATTTTTCAATAAAATCCGATTTTTAATGATTTTTGATTTTTTAAAAAATATTTTTCAAAAAACGCCGAAATTTTATAATTTTTTTAATGACATAATTTAATATTTTTTTATGACATTTTGTTATACATATCTATATATATACATATATAGATATGTGGTATTGTTTTTGTTGAGATTTTTAAAATTTTAAATAAAAAAAATGAGTTTAATAAAAAAAAATTATAATCCTTTATATTTTCTTGCTTCTTTAGGTTCTGGTGGTTTATCTATTTCTTTTTTTATGTATCTTCAATACGTAATACCACATAAAGCAACTCCTTTGGTAACTTTTGAAAATATTTTTGAAGTTATTTCAAATGGAGGTATTTCGTCTGTTTTAACAATAATTGCATCTTTTTTTGTTTTATTATTAGCAATAATGCATTTTATTTTGTTATTCAAAAATATTTCTTGGTATAAACATTTTAAAAAAACAGAGACTTATAAAAAATTATTATCTTCTGTTTCTGGAATGAGTTTAATGGCTATTCCTTTGACTCTTGCGATGAGCATAAATGTAATGTTTGTTCTTGGCGCTGCATTTGTTCCTAATTTATGGTCCAGTGTGGAATATCTTTTTCCTTTTGCTTTATTAGCTTTTCTTGCTGTTGGAATTTATGCTTTATCAATTTTTTCTAAACAAATGATTAGAATTATTTTGGAAGGTGATATTAATTATATAAATAGTAGTAATTTAAGTCAATTACTTTCTGTTTTTGCTTTTACTATGATTTCTGTTGGTTTTGCTGGTTCTGGTGCTATGAGTCATAATTTGATTATCAATGCTATAGGTTTATTTTTTGCTATTTTCTTTTTATCAATTTCTGTAGTTTTGTTATTGTCTAAATTAATTTTAGGTTTTAGGGGAATTTTGAAAAATGGAATAGATAAAGAATCATCTCCAACCATTTGGATTAGTATACCTATTTTAACTTTAATAGGAATAACAATAGTTAGAATTTTGTTTGGTTTAGACCATCATTTAAATGCTGAAATTTCTTATTCTACTTTTTTTGTATTAACATCAATAATTGTCTCTTTACAAGTTTTAAATGGAATTTTTGGTTATGTTATTATGAATAAAAATGGATACTTTAAGGATTTTATAAAAGGAGCGAAAAAAAGTGTAGGAAGTTTAAGTTTAATTTGTCCTGGTGTGGCGTTTTTTGTTTTTGGAATGTTTTTTATACATTTAGGTCTTGTAAAAAATCATATTATAGATAAATATACATTAGCTTATTTTTTATCTTTTATTCCTTTTATGATTATACAAATTATAACTGTCACTTATCTTTTTAAATTCTTAAAAAAATTAAGAATGTTTAGCAAAAATTAAAAAATTTTTTGATAAAATTGACAAATTTTTATGAATTTAAAATAAAAAAAATATCCACGATTTATTTGTAGGTATTTTTTTTATTAAAAAATTCGGTTCTTCGAACCTTTTTGTGATGTGAGTTTTTTTTACAAAAAAATTGTGAAAAATTTATGTTTTTTTTCAAAATATTTTTTTTAAAATTTCATTAAAATTTCATTAAAATATTAAAAATCAATGCTTTATAGGACGATGCAACGAAATCATCGTGGACGCTTGAATCATAATCTATTTTTATGAATTTAAAATAAAAAAAATATCCACGATTTATTTGTAGGTATTTTTTTTATTAAAAAATTCTTTATAAATTTTTAGTTTCGTATTTAATTTTAATCATTCTTATTCAATTTTTTGATAAATATTGATTATAAACAAAAATCTTAAAAATTTTAATAATTTTTAAATTTCAATTAAAAAAAAATATTTTTCAAAAAATGCCAAAATTTTACGATTTTTTATTTCAATTAAAAAAAAATTTTTTTCAAAAAAACGACAATTTTTTAATGTTTTAAAATTTAAATTAAAAAACAAATTTTTAAATTATATTTGTTTTTTTAAATGATAATTAAAAATATAATGACCTACAATTTAAATATAAGAGAGGAAGAACTAAAAAATAAAATAGCCGAATATTATTTTGGGATCTATGATAATACAAAAATTATTGGAAATATAGATTTTTGCGTTTCCATGCATAAAAAAGAATCCTTAGAACAAGAAAGTTTGCTTTGGGCGGAGGCAAAAAAAGGAAAATCTGACATTTATAAATCCTTCGTTCAATTGATTTTAACCATTGGCAAATCTCGTACTTTTGATAAAAATTTACCTCCGTCATATTTAGGAGCTTTTGATGCGGAAAAAATCGCTTTTATTCCATACAATGATATTCATGAAATTTTTTATTTGAACGATTTTAATTGGAATGTTACACCGTCTAATCATAAATCAAAAGAATTTAAATTGCTTTATAAAAAAGTAAAAAATGTTTTAGATAAAAATACATTAATTTTTCATTATGAAAAAGATGAAAAAGAATTAAAAAAATTTATTAAAAATAATTTTGTTATTGGAAAATTTGGAATTACAAAGACACAAATTGATAAAAACAATTTTATGGTTATTTATAATAAATGGTTAGAAAATGTTAAATTATCCATTGCCGTAAATTGGAATATTGCAAAAAATATCGGAATTATTGACGGTGATTTTTATCTTGCGGATCTGCTTACTCGTGAAAATGAAACAATAAAAGAAAAACTTTTTGTTTTATTGAAGAAAAATAAATACGAACTTGACAGAAGAATTGATCAATTTGGCATGTTTAATACAAGAACAGCATCTTTCAACGATAATCAAAAGGCACATGATCAATTTTGGAATAAATATGAAAGACCACCAAAAAAGGAATATTGGGATTATATAGTTGAACGTCGAGATTTACTTGTCCCACAGGACATCAGAGAACGAAAGGGTAGTTTTTTTACGCCGCAAAAATGGGTAGAATTATCACAAAAATATCTTAAAGATGTTTTTGGAAAAGATTGGCAAGATGAATATTATATCTGGGATTGTGCTGCGGGAACAGGAAATTTATTGGCTGGAATGACAAATAAATATAATATTTGGGCTTCTACAATTGATAAACAAGATGTAGAAATAATGAAAGACAGAATTAAAAACGGAGCGAATTTATTAGAGAGACATGTTTTTCAATTTGACTTTTTGAATGATGAATTTTCAAAATTACCACAAGCTTTACAAAAAATTATTAATGATCCACAAAATCGAAAAAAATTAATTATTTATATCAATCCGCCCTATGCAGAAGCTGGAAGTGTAATGGTAAAAGATAAAAGAAAAAATAAAACAAATGTAGCAACTCAAAATAAAATTTGGAGTAAATACAAAGATAAATTAGGCTTAGCAATACGAGAGCTTTTTACTCAATTTGTTATTAGAATTAATCAGGAAATTCCTAACTGCAATTTAGCATTTTTCAGTACATTGAAATATGTGAGTGGAGATGCTTTTAATCTTTTTAGAGAATTATTTAAACCAGATTATAAAAAAGGTTTTATTGTTCCTGCGGATACTTTTGATAATGTAAGTGGAAAATTTCCCATCGGTTTTCTAATTTGGGATTTAAATGAGAAAAAATGTTTAAATTTTGTAAAAACTGATATTTATAATAAATATTGAAATTATATAGGGAAAAAAAAGTTCTATATTAAAAATAATAATAAACGAATCACAAAATGGATTAATCAATTTGATATAAAAAACAAACTTAATATTATTGGATATACAGGAAATAATGGTCCTGATTTTCAAAATAATATTTATTTACATATAACTAGTATTAATAAAATAAACAAAAATGGAGCAGCAAATAATGCGACAAAATATAGCATCACAAAAACTAACATTATTCCCATTTCAGTATATTTTGCTGTCCGTCATTCTATTAAAGCAACTTGGATTAATGACCGTGACCAATTTTTAACTCCAAAAAAGAAATGGGAAAAAGATATTAATTTTCAAAATGATTGCTTAACTTTTACTTTATTTCACGGACAAAATAGGTTTACATCAGAAAATAATACAAATCACTGGATACCATTTACAGAAAGTGAAGTAAATTCTCAGGAAAAGTTTGAAAGTAATTTTATGGTAAAATTTATTCAAGGAAAATTAAAAGCAAATGGAAACGGCGATTTATTAGGAAAAAAAATATTAAGAACAGAAAGTTTAGAATTTTCATCAGCATCAAAAGCGGTTTTTAATGCTGGTTTGACACTTTGGAAATATTATCACGTTCAAAAAAATTGCAATGTAAATGCTTCTTTATACGACATTCGTGCATATTTTCAAGGTCGCAGCCCAAAAGGTAGAATGAATAATAAAAGTAATGATAAAAAATATATGAATTTAATAACAAATTTGCGAGGAAAATTAAAAATTTTGGCGAAAAAAATTGAACCAAAAATTTACGAATATGGTTTTTTAAAAAAATAAAATTATTAAAAATCATTTTATCCTGATGTCGAAACATTGATGTTTAAAAAAAACAATGTTAAAATTTTTTTTTAATTTGAAATTAAAAAACATTAAATTTTTGGACGTTTTTTGAAAAAA
>JAOZVH010000062.1 GCA_029938235.1 Bacteroidales bacterium | reverse complement strand
TTTTTTTTATCAAAAAAAAAAATAAAATGATTCATCGTCCACGATGATTTCGTTGCATCGCACTATAAAGCATTGATTATTAACGTTTTAATGAAAATTTGGGATGAGAATTTTTAAAAAATATTTTGAAAAAAACACAAATTTTTCACAATTTTATTATGAAAAAAATTCTCACCACAAAAAAGTTCGATAGCCAAAAATTTTTTTTCAAAAAACGTATAAATTTTTAACGATTTTAGAGATTATAATTATTCATTAGCAATTAAATTACAATATTTGTGTTTTACAGATTTAAGGATAATAAAAATTTGTTTCAAGTCATTAATTTTTAAAGCGTCAAAACTTTCTGATTCATGATATTGATATTTGAATTCACCAATTTTTTCAAGAACGACAAAATTCCAATATTTCCCAATATTATATATACCTCGCATTTTTTTTCCTTGATTATTTTCTATAGCAACAGCCATTTGTGCTAATAATTGTCCTCTTGGATGTTTTGGAATTGGTGCAGATTTTTTAAATTCTTGAATGAAAAAAAATGATTTTTCTGGTTTTAACTCTCCGCTTGCAACCATAAAATCTAAATTTCCATTTAATTTATGTCCATTAATTATTCCTTGAATTTCTGCTTCGAACCATTCGCGATAATTTTCACCATAAAAATCAACTCTATTCAAAATAGGAATAATAAAATGTCCAGATAGTTGACGTTCAGAATAAAAATCAATGTTAAATTCATTTTTTATGATTAATTTTTTTAGAAACTCTTTATCATATTCATTAATTTCATATTTAAAATTAAACCATTCTTTAAAAATTTCTCTATTTCTGACCTGTTTAAAATCAGCGATTTCATTTAAAATTTTAAATGAAATTTCTGAAAAAATATAAGATTTTTTTTCCATAATTTTTTTTTATTAAAACGTTTATTTTTTTTTTTAATTATATTAAAAAAAAAATTATAGATTTTTAATTTTTGAAATTAAAAAATATTGAAATTTTGGACGAATTTTGAAAAAATTTTATTTTTAATTATAAAATTCATTAAAATTTCGTCGTTTTTTTGAAAAAATTTTTTTAACAAAATTCGGCAAATAAATCAAAATCTTCTGCATCTATAATTTTCACTTTGTAAAAATTACCAATTTTAATTTTTTTATTAATATCTTTTTTTACCATAACTTCATTATCTACTTCTGGACTGTCAAATTCTGTTCTTCCGATAAAAAATTTTTTTTCTTCTTTTTCCACTATAATTTTTAAATATTTTCCAATTTTTTCTTCATTTAACTCAAAAGAAATTTTTTGTTGGATTTCCATAATTTCAGACTTTCTTTTTTCTTTTATTTCTTCCGGAATATTATCAATAAAATTTTTTTCCGAAAAAGTATTTTCTTCTTTCGAATAAGAAAAAACTCCAAGTCTATCAAAGCGAATTTTTTTAATAAAATTTTTCAATTCTTCAAAATCTTCTTCGCTTTCATTTGGAAAGCCAACAATTAAAGTTGTTCTCAGAGCAATTTCTGGATTTTGTTTTTTGAAAAAATAAAGCAAATCATATAAATCTTTTTTTGAATGTCCTCTTTTCATATTTTTCAAAATATCATCGCTGATATGTTGAACAGGAATATCTAAATAATTGCAAATATTAGGTGTTTTTTTTATAACTTCCAGAACATTTTTTGGAAATTTAAAAGGATAAAGATAATGTAAACGTATCCATTCTATACCTTTTACTTCACTTAATTTTTCTATTAATTCTGCAAGTTTCGGTTTTTTATACAAATCTAAACCATAATAAGATAAATCCTGAGCAATTAAAATCAATTCTTTCACTCCTTTTTTGCTCAAATAGTTCGCTTCTTTTACAAGATTTTCAATGCTTTTTGAGATATGTTTTCCACGAATTAAAGGAATTATACAGAAAGAACATTTGCGATTACAACCTTCGGAAATTTTTAAATAAGCAAAATGAGATGGAGTTGTAATTATCCTTTTATAAAGAATCTCTTGTTTATAAATTTCTTTTAAATATTCTAAAAGTTCCTTAAAGTTTTTAACACCAAAAAAAGCATCCACTTCTGGCATTTCTTTTTCTAATTCTTCCTTATAACGTTCTGATAAACAACCAAATACCACAAGGTTTTTTATTTCTTTATTTGCTTTTTTTTCTATATTTTCTAAAATTACATTTATGGACTCTTCTTTTGCATCAGCAATAAAACCGCATGTATTTATAATAACGGTATCGAAATTTTTTTCATAAGAATTATGAAACAAAGAAAATTTTTCCTTTTCAAATTGACGCATCAAAACTTCTGTATCAACCCAATTTTTCGAACAACCTAAAGTAATATAGTTAATTTTGTATTTTTTCATAAAAAAAATTTTTTCAAAAAAACGTCATTTTTTTTAAAAAATTTTTTTATAAAAAAAAATGTAATTTTACAAAAAAAATTATAATTAAAATGAAAAATTTATTTAAGATATTGTTTTTATTTCTCATTTTTATTTCTTGTGGAGAAGATAAAAAAATTGAAAAATCGAAAAATAATGAAGTTTCTCACAGATTAAAAGTTACAACAGAGAAAATTTTATTTCAAAAATTTGAGCATTATTTTGAAATAAATGGTTCAGTAGAAGCAGAAAAATCAGCTTTTGTTAGTCCGGAAACTAATGGACAAATTAAAAAAATTCATGTAAAAGAAGGTGATAGAGTAAGAAAAGGGGATTTGCTTGTTGAATTAAATACAAAAATTTTAGAGAATAGTTTGGAGGAAATTAAAACAGCTTTAGAACTTTCAAAAATTATATTCAAAAA
This sequence comes from Bacteroidales bacterium, assembly GCA_029938235.1. Taxonomy (GTDB): domain Bacteria; phylum Bacteroidota; class Bacteroidia; order Bacteroidales; family 4572-128; genus 4572-128. The sequence continues at coordinate 12,811 of JAOZVH010000062.1, read as the reverse complement.
ACAAGACGAACTTTGGAAACAAAAAATAGGTTCAGAGATTCAATATTTACAAGCGAAAAACCAGAAAGAAAGTCTCGAAAGAAAATTAGAAACCTTAGAATCTCAGCTGGATATGGGAAAAGTAAAAGCTCCAATTAGTGGAATTATAGATGATATTTTTTTGAAAAAAGGAGAAATGGCAGCTGCTGGTATGCAATTAATTCAACTAATTAATTTAAGATCTGTTTATGTAAATGCTGATGTTTCGGAATCTTATTTATCAAAAATAAAAAAAGGCGATTTAGTTAATTTGAATTTTCCATCTTATCCAGATTTTAACAAGAATGCAAAAATTTATAGAATTGGAAATTTTATTAATCCGAGTAACAGAACTTTTAAGATAGAAATTAGGTTAGAAAATAGAGATGAAAAACTAAAACCTAATCTTCTTGCTATGTTAAAAATTAAAGATTTCTATGAGGAAAAAGCTATTTTGATAGAATCAGAAATTATTAAAAAAGATGCAAAAGGAGAATATTTGTATGTCAAAACAAAAAACAATAACAAATATTTTGCAAAAAAAACTTATATAGAAACAGGAGTTTCGGACAATGAAAAAACTATGATAACAAAAGGTTTACAAGTAAATCAAGAAGTTATTAAGGATGGTTATAATATTGTAAAAGACGGAATGGAGATTTATTTTTAATTTGGCATTTTTTTTGATATTTTGTTTTAAACAAAATAAAAATCTTATCAAAATGAAAAAATATTTTTTTATAATAATTATATTATTTTTTAATAATGCTTTAATTTTTTCTCAATCTATTGGTATGCAAGTTATTGCTAATTCTGGTGGACATTTTCAAAACGGTGGTTATTCTTTAAGTTGGACAATGGGAGAATTAGTAACTGAAACATTAGATAATTCTTATATTTTAACTCAGGGTTTTCAACAGTCTTTTTTTACAGTTGTGGAAATTGAAAATATTGAAAAAAATGAAAATTTCAATGTAAAATTATATCCAAATCCCACATCAAAATTTCTTAATATTTCTTTTTCGGAAGATGAAAAAGAAAATGAATTTTTTGTAGAGCTAATAGATTTGCAAGGACGTATTTTAAAAAGTTTTAATATTTTAGAGAATTTCCAAAAAATAAATTTAGAAGATTATCCCGAAGGAATGTATTTTTTAAGAATTTATAATTCCAAAAATTACACAAATGAATTTTTAAAAACATATAAAATTCAAAAGTTGTTTTAATTTTAATACAAAAAAAATGAAAAAAAATTTTTATTTAAGTCTGTTATTTTTTTTAATTTTTAAATTTTCTTACTCTCAGGTTCCAAAAGCTTTTAAATATCAAGCTGTAGCAAGAGATGCTAATAATTATGTTATTGATAATCAAGTTATTTCTTTGGAAATTGCTATAATTTCTAATACTCCTGATGGTGATATCGTTTATAAAGAACGTCATCAAGTAACAACAAATAATATAGGGATTTTTTCTATAAATATTGGGCAAGGTAATGCTATAACTGGAAATTTTATTTATATAAATTGGTCGCTTGGAACTTATTTTTTGAACGTAAAAATGGATGCACAAGGCGGACCAAATTATTTAGACATGGGAAGTTCACAACTTTTGTCTGTTCCTTATGCTTTGTATGCAGATAAGTTTAATGGTAGTATTGAAGATGACGATGCAGATCCAAATAACGAAATACAGACCATAACAAAAAATGAAGATAATTTAGTTGAGTTATCTAATGGTGGTGGAAGTTTTACAGATGAAATAAATGATAATGATTCGCTCCCAAATAATGAATTGCAAACCATAAGTAGAGATGGTAATTTCATTATTCTTTCTGATGGTGGTGGCAGTGTAATGGTTACTGATGAAGTAAATGATGCTGATTATGACCCAACAAATGAAATTCAAACTATATCAAAAAATGGTAATACTGTTTCACTAAGTAATGAAGGAGGAAGTTTTATTGACGATGTAAATGACGAAGATAGTAACCCTTTAAATGAATTACAAACAATTGAAAAAATAGGAAATCTTGTTTATTTATCATCTAATGGCGGAAGTTTTACTGACGCAACAGAAGATGGTGATTTTGAATCAACAAATGAAATTCAAGAAATTACTAAGGACGGAATAATGTTAAATTTAAGTCTCGGTGGTGGACAAATAAGTTTGGCTGATAATGATAATAATGTTTTTAATGAAATTCAAACTCTTACACAAGAGGGATTAATTGTAACTCTTTCTGACGGTGGAACAATAAATGTTGCTGATTTAGACAACAGTACAACAAATGAAATTCAAACAATAGAGAAAGATGAAAGCGGAAATATTACATTATCTAATTCGGTAGGTTTTGTTGTAGATGAAACAGAAGACGATGATTCTGACACAACAAATGAGATACAATCTTTGTCATTGCAAGGTATGGAATTGTCTATAAGTCAAGGTAATACTGTCAGTTTAAGTGGTTTTTCTTGGTCTCATGATCAAGGTTCATCTGAAATTTATTATAATACAGGAAATGTTGGAATAGGAACAAGTAATCCAATTGCTGGTTTACATATTAATTCTATTAATGGTTTTGTTTCGAATGGAATTTTAAATATGGGAGCTTTTCCTGCAGATGGAACTGGAGTTAGAATGATGTGGTATCCAAATAAATCTGTTTTTAGAGTTGGTTATGTCAGTGGTAATCATTGGAATGTTGATAGCATAGGAGATTTTTCATCCGTAACAGGTGGAAAAGATAATATGGTAAAAGGTGATTATGGAATTATTTCCGGAGGAGAAAATAATATTATAAAATCAAATTATTCTTTCATAGGTGGTGGAATTAACAATCTTGCTAATGAAGAATATATCGTTATAAATGGAGGTGAAAATAATATTGTAGAAGATAAATATTCTTTCATTGGTGGAGGAAAAGATAATAAAGTTACAAAACAATATTCTTTAGTTGGTGGTGGTTCACAAAATCATGCTTTTGGTATTTATTCGAATGTTCTTGGCGGTCAGTCAAATACTGCACAAGAAAATTACTCTATGGTAGTTGGAGGAAAAAGTAATTTTGCGGAAAAGAATTATTCTATAATTGTTGGAGGTAGAGAAAATCAAGCGACAGAAGTTTCTACTTTTATTGGTGGTGGACAGGGAAATATTGCTTCTGGTACTTCTGCTGCCATAGTTGGAGGACAAAATAACGAAGCAAAAGAAGATTATACTGTTATAATGGGTGGATATTCTAATTTTGCAACTTCGTATAATACCACTGTTTGTGGTGGTTCTTTCAACAATGCATTTGGAAATTCGTCTGCAATTATGGGAGGAAATAATAACTTTGCCGAAGGTGATTATTCTGCTATAACAGGTGGTTTGGGTGTGGAAACAAATTCTTCTTATGCTTTATCCTTTGGGAGATATAATTTAGACGAGGGAGATAGTGTTTCTTGGGTAAGTACAGATCCATTATTTACTGTTGGAAACGGTTCTAATCCTGTTGCCAGAAGTAATGCTTTGACGCTTTATAAAGATGGTAATTTAATTATTTCTGGAACTTTGACAGAGCTTTCTGATGAAAATTTAAAAACGAATTTTCTAAAAATAGAAAATATTTTGGAAAAAGTTTTAAAATTAGATGCTTTTTATTATGAATTTAAAAATAAAGAAATTTATCCAAGCGGAAAACAAATAGGTGTTACTGCACAAAATGTCAAAAGATATTTTCCTGAATTGGTAAACAAAGATTTAAAAGGAAATTTAGCAGTTTCTTATGGACATTTAAGTGTAATTTTATTGCAAGCAGTGAAAGAACAACAAAAAATTATAGAAGAACAAAATGAAAAATATCAAAAATTAGAAGACAGAATTAAGAAATTAGAAGAATTAATCAAAAAATAAAATTATAAAAAATTTATTCCATAAAAAATAAAGTAATATTATTTTATTTTTTTTAATTAAAAAAAAATATTAAAAAATTTGCCGTTTTTTTGAAAAAATTTTTTTTTAATAATTTAAAAATCTTAAAATTTTGGCGTTTTTTTGAAAAAATTTTTTTTTAATAATTTAAAAATATTAAAATTTTGGCGTTTTTTTGAAAAAAATTTTTTTAATAAATTATTAAAATTTTAGCGTTTTTTTGAAAAAATTTTTTTTTAATAATTTAAAAATCTTAAAATTTCGGTGTTTTTTTGAAAACTTTTTTTAATAATTTAAAAATATTAAAATTTTGGCGTTTTTTTGAAAAAATTTTTTTTAATAAATTATTAAAATTTTAGCGTTTTTTTGAAAAAATTTTTTTTAATAAATTATTAAAATTTCAGCGTTTTTTTGAAAAAATTTTTTTTAATAAATTATTAAAATTTTATCGCTTTTTGGGGGAAATTTTTTTTAATAAATCCTGCGCTTGTGCGGTGTTTTCACCGTACATATTATTATTGTAAAGGGCGATGAAAACTCCACCGATAAATTGTAAGATTTTTTTAATGTGCGGTAAAACACCGCGCAGGCGCAGAATGTTTTGTAATTTTATTATTTAATTAATTATGAATTATATAGGTTCAAAAAAATCATTATTAGAATTTTTAGAAAGTTCTATTTATAAAGTTGTTGGATTAAAAAATTTCACTTTTTTAGATTTATTTGCAGGAACATCTATTGTTGGACAACATTTTAAAAAAAATAATCATAAAATTATTTCGAATGATCAGCAATATTATAGTTTTGTTTTAAATAAAAATTACATAGAAAATCATAAAACATTAAAATTCCAAAATTTAGAGGACGAAATAAAAAAATTAAAAAATATAAATTTTGAGAAAAGAGCAAATTTTGTTTGTTACTATTTAGATAATATAAAATTTGTTGAAGGTTTTATTTTTAATAATTATTGTATGGGCGGAACCATAGGAAAAGAATTTGAGCGATTGTATTTTTCTGATGAAAATGGAAAAAAAGCAGATGCAATAAGAAAAAAAATTGAAATTTGGAAAGTTAAAAAAAAAATAAATGATAATGAATATTATTTCTTGCTTGCAACATTGCTTGAAAATATTGATAAAGTTGCAAACACTGCCAGTGTTTATGCTGCTTTTTTAAAAAAAATAAAAAAAACAGCAAAATATTTATTTCGAATGCGTCCGGCTAATTTTACAAAAAATAAAACATATAATAACGAAGTCTTTAATGAAGATATTGAAATTTTAATAAAAAAAATAGAAGGTGATGTTTTATATTTAGACCCACCATATAATAATAGGCAATATGCGTCAAATTATCATTTGTTAGAAACAATTGCAAGATATGATAATCCAAGTCTTAGGGGTAAAACAGGTTTAAGAAATTATTCACATCAAAAATCAAAATTTTCTCAAAAAAATGAAGTCTTAAAATCTTTTGAAAATATTATCCAAAATGCAAAAGTAAAATATATTTTCCTAAGCTATAATAATGAAGGATTAATGAATGAAAAAGATATAAAAAAAATTATGACAAAAAGAGGTGAATATGGTTTTTTTAAAAAAAAATATGGAAGATTTGCATCTGTAAAAAATAAAAATGTTCAATATATAATTGAATATTTACATTACATAAAATGCTATAAATAATCTATTTTCATTTTAAATTATAAAATTTTCAAAAAAAACGCCCAAAATTTTTAAATTTTTTGGAAACTTTAAAAGAGGAAAAAAATATTTTCTTGAAAATTGGAAAAAATTTAAGGAATTTTTGGAAATTAAATTTTTCTCAATTGAAAGAGCAATTAAAAAAACAAAAAATTAAATTTTCCATTGGAAAAGAAAATAAAGAATGGAGAACTTATTTTTTAAAAACTTCTAATAAAATTATTAATTTGGAAAATGAAATTTCTAATTTGAATGAAGAAATTGATAAAATGGTTTATAATTTATATAAATTAAAAAAATCAGAAATTGAATTTTTGAAAAAGCATATTAATGCTTGATATTGAAAAATTTATGAAAAAAAATTAAATAAAAAATACAGAATTTGAAATTATTTTACAATTTATTTAATTTTCATAAATTTAAATAAATTTGTGAAATTTAAATAAATAAATACATATTTTTTTTTAAAATTAAATTATAGAAAAAATGGAAGTTTCAAGAACGGATTATTTAAAAATTGAGTTTGATGAACATACTAATATGCTCAAAGCTCTCTGGTATCCTAAAAGCGAATATTTAGACGACTAACAGTTCAAACAAGAACTTTACAAATGGAAATATTTTATAAATCAGAAAAAGCCAAAACTATTATTTGTTGATTCCAGAGATATGAATTTTATAATTATACCTAAAATTCAAGAGTGGTTTGTAACAGATATTTTCACTGCTTATGAAAATGCCGGAGTAAAACGAAATGCATTTGTTGAATCAGAAGAAATATTCATTTCAATATCAATAGAACAGACCATTGAAGAAAATGAAAATAGTACATTTGAAACAATGTATTTCGATAATGAGAATGATGCTATGAAATGGTTACTAAAAGAATAATAAAATTCATATGGATTCCAAATATTTGTCAAGCATCCAATAATATGCGTCATCGTTCACGATGAATGTGATATAAGAAAAATTTTTTTAAAAAATTCCGTAAAAAATACGGAATTTTTTAAAAAAAGGTTCTAATAGCCAAAAAATTTTTTCAAAAAAATGACCAAAATTTTAAGATTTTTAAATTTCGAAATTAAAAAAATTTTTTCAAAAAACGCCCAAAATTTTGAGTTTTTTAAATTTTGAAAAAAATTTTTTCAAAAAACGCCCAAAATTTTAATAAATTAAAAATTTAAACTAATTCCTAAACTTGGCATAATTGGTAATTGTTTTACAACTTTATTATTTTCTGCATCTATATAAAAAATATTTTCTCTGTCGTAAACATTTGTAACACTTAAAATTACTTTCATAAAAAAATCTTCGTCGAAAGTAAATGTACGTTTTAAATTTATGTCTAAACGATGATAATACGGTAAACGACCTTTATTTAATTCGCCATAAATTGTACCTATTTCTCCTGTTGCTGTGGTATAATCAGAAACTAAAGCATTATTTAATGTTAATTTTTCATAATAACCAGCCCTTTTTGTAAAAGGAAAACCTGAACCTAAATTCCATCTGGCACTAAATTCCCATTTTAAACCTTCACCAAAAACATAAGAACTAACTAAATTAATATTATGTCTTCTGTCAAAATGTGGCTCATATTTTAATATATTACCACCTAAATCTACTGTTCTTTCGACAAAACCTAAGGAATAAACCATCCAAAAATAAACCTCATTATGATCATATTTTAGTAAAAAATCTACACCGTAGGCATCTCCTTTTTCAACTATAAAATCATTTTTCAAATGATCCGGATAATGTGAATTTTCATAATTATCTTCGTATAATTTATTTTTGTTAATATTTGTAACTTGCGTATTTTGTTTATAATAAGCTTCTACATTTACATCTATTTTTTTTGTTAAATCGTATTCAAAACCAAAAATTAAATGACGAGATTTTTGTAATTTATGAGTAATTTCTTCTCCGTCAAATTCCTCTTGTATATTTTCTGGACCAGAAAGAAAACCATAAAATAAATTTACAACATCTCTATCCGAATTTGAAGCGATTAAATTTTGAGAATAAAAACCAGCAGATAATTTTACCCTTAATCTATCAGTAATATTATATTTTAAACCAAAACGAGGCTCCGGAGAATAATTAGAAAGAGAAGCATAATAATGAAATCTAAAACTTGGCTCTATTAAAAGTTTTCCTAAAGTCTTTTTATATTTTACATAAGCTGCTAATTCGGTGGTATTTTCTTCCTGAGTTATTTTCATTCCTACAGAATTTTGAAAATCAAAAATCGTTTTAAAACCTAAGGTTTCTATGCCGTAAGATAATTCGTCTTTTCCTATGAAATAAATAAATTGCAAATTAAAATTATAACCATTAATATCACTGGAACGATCTCTACCGTTTTCTTCTTCCAATAAAATTCCATATTTAGAATAAGAAAAATTTGCTTTTATCAAAGCAGATGAATTTTCCGGAACCATTATCAAACTACTTCCAAAACCAAGAGAGTTCCAATTTAAATTGGAAATAAGATTATAATTTACTTCGTCGGTAAAATTATAAGTGAAAAAATTTAATTTGCTACCGTTTCTATTATTGATGGAAACTTTACCGTAAAAATCTGTATAATTGAAAGGTAAACCATCTTCGTTTGCATAAGTGTATAATTTTTTTGAAGTTTCTTCAAGATAAGAAGTTTTTAGAGAAAAAAGATATGACGAACTTGACTGAGAGTTTTCTTTATATTTTTTTATGGGACCTTCTAATAAAATTTTCGAGCCAAAAGTACTCATAGAAATTTTCCCTGCAAATCTCTTTTTATTGCCGTCTCTTGTGGTTACGTCCATAATTGAAGAGATTCGTCCTCCATATTCTGCACTAAAACCTCCGGTATAAACGTCAGTATTTCTAATAATATCGGCATCAAAAACAGAGAAAAATCCTATGGAATGGAAAGGATTGTAAACTATCATTCCATCCAGAAGAATTTTATTTTGTATGGGAGAACCACCACGGATATAAAGTTGTCCACCTTGATCACCAGTAAAAACAACACCCGGAACAACTTGAAGATATTGTGCAAGGTCTGGCTCCGCTCCAATACTTGGAATTTTCTCCATCTGCTTTGGAGAAATTTTTATCACAGAAGTACGAATTTTTGTTTTCATTTCTTGCTTCTCAGCAGAGATAACAAATTCTTTTAATTTTATAGAACTTTTATTAAGAAAAAGTTCCATTTTTAAAATGGTATTTTTTTTTATATTAATTTTTTTTTCTATTGTTTCATAGCCGAGATATTTTACCGTCAAAAAATAATCTCCAACAGGAACTTTACTAATATGATAAAAACCATCTACGTTTGTTGGAACACCGTGATTTGTATTTTTTTTATCTAATGTTTGTAAAAAAACGTTAGTGAAAATTATTGGTTCGCCATTTTTTTTATCGTAAACAAAACCTCTAACGCTTCCTGTTTGAGAAAAAGAACTAATAGAAAAAATTAAAAATATTGAAATATTAATTAAATTAATATAATTATTTTTCATAATAAAAATTGTATTTTATGCAAATATAAAATTTTTTAATTTCAAATTGAATTTCAAATTTCAAAAAAAATGATGAATTATTAAAAAAAAAATTTTTTTTATAAAAAAATTAGGGTAAACAGATTTTCAATCGGTATAATTATAGTTTTTATTAATTTAATTTTAAAAATTTTTTATGAAATTGATGTCAAGAGTTTTAGGAATAATGACAGTAAGCATTTTAATATTATTTGCTGCTTGTCAAAAAGGAGAAGAAGAAGGTATAATTGATGACCTTAAAAATGAAGCATTTTCAATAGAAGATGATATTACAGAAGAAGGAGAAGCATTAGTAAGAAATGGAGGAAATCGTTTTTTCGAAAGAAATATCATTGAAGATATTGTAAAATTAGATGATTGCGATTATCCTGTGGCAGGAATTGTGGAATTTTCTTTGAATGATGTAAGTATTTTAAGTGTAGATTTTGGTGATGGAGAATGTGATAATATCGCTACACAAACAGTAAATGGAGAAATTTTAGAATTCGAATTACCTGAGTTTGAATATAATTCTCAAAATGGAAATAATCATCAAGGTGGAAATAATCATCAAGGTGGAAATAACCATCAAGGTGGAAATAATCATCAAGGTGGAAATAATCATCAAGGTGGGAATAACCATCAAGGTGGAAACAACCATCAAGGTGGAAATAATCATCAAGGTGGAAATAATCCTCAGAATTATTATCAAGGAATTAATCATTCTCACCTTATTGTAAAAGAAATTGTTGAGCCTTTAGTTAGAATAGAAGATTGTAATTATGTTGTTTCTGGAATTATTGAATTTTATGCAAACGGTGTATTGCTTGCAAGCATAAATTTTGGAGACGGAGAATGTGATAATATTGCAACAATAACTATTAATGGAGAAGTTTCTGAGTTCGAATTAAGTGAGTTTAGGACTCCAAAAAGAAAATTTGAAAAAGTTATAGCTGAGCCTTTGGTTAGAATAGAAGATTGTGATTACATTGTTTCTGGAATAATTGAATATTACAAAAACGAAGAACTTATCGCAACTATAAATTTTGGCGACGGTGAATGTGATGAATTTGCTACTAAAACTTGCAACGGAGTTACAACTGAATTTAGCATGTCTAATTTCGAAGGCTGGCAGTAAAAAAAATTTTTTTATATATAAATTGTTTAATTTGTAAAAATTAAACAATTTTTTTTAATATAAATAAATAAATTGACAGAAGAAACTTTTAAATATATTTATAATAAATATTTTGATAATATAAGAAGATATTTATATTATAGGTCTAATGACACAGAACTTTCTACAGATATTGCTCAGGAAGTATTTATTAAGTTTTGGAAAAAAGATTTTAAATATAATAAAAAAACAAAATCTTTATTATATAAAATTGCAAGTAATTTATTTGTTGATTACATTAGGAAAAAGAAAAATGAAACAGAATATTTGAAAGAAATTAAATTTCAATTTAAAGAAGCAAGTTTAGAAAATAATTTAGAATATAAAGAATTAAAAGAAAATTATGAAAAAAAACTTGCTAGATTACCAGAAAAACAAAGAACTACTTTTTTAATGCACAGAATGGAAAATTTAAAATATAAAGAAATTGCTGAAAGGCTGAAAGTTAGTATTAAAACAGTAGAAAAAAGAATGAGTATGGCTTTGTCAGAACTAAAAAAAATAATAAATTATAAATGAAATTTAAAGATGAACATAAAACGTTTGATGGTGATAATTTTTTCGAAAAGATAGAAATTCCTTTTGAAAAAACTAAGGAAGAAATATGGGAAAATTTTTCTAAGAATTTATTAAAAAAAAAGGCACAAAAAAGAAAAAAATTTTTTTCAATATTTAAAATGTCTGTTGCTGCTGCAATAATATTTATTTCTGGAATTTCTTACATTTTGAAATTTCAAAAGGAAACAATTTTTTCTAAAAAAGCAGAGCATATTTCTCACAAATTGCCTGACGGTTCTATAATTGAATTAAACGCAGAAACTTCAATTTCATATAATAAAATTTTTTGGTTTTTTAAAAGAGAAGTTTTTTTAAAAGGTGAAGCATTTTTTGAAGTAAAAAAAGGAGAAAAATTTAAAATTTTTTCTGATAATGGAATTACTGAAATTCTTGGCACAAGTTTTAATATTTATGCTCGTGATGATAATTATAAAGTTTTTTGTAAAACAGGAAAAGTAAAAGTTTTAAGTCGAAAAACAGATATTAAATTAATTATAAATCCTAATGAAATTGCTTTGTTAAATGACAAAAATAAAAATGGAAAAATAGAAAAGATTAAATCTGAAAATGTTCTTTTTTGGAAAGAAAATAAATTTAATTTCAATTCTGAAAATATCGTAAATGTGTTTAAGATTTTGGAGAGACAATATAATGTAAATATTAAATTAGAAATTCCAAACAGCTCGGAATATATTTATACGGCTTATTTTAAAAAACCAAATTCCATAGAAAATACATTAAATTTAATCTGTAAAACTTTTAATCTTAATTTTATAAAAATTAAAGAAAATCAATATAAAATTTATCATAAATAAAAATTTTTTCAAAAAAACGCCGAAACTTTAATATTTTTTAATTTCAAAAAAAATTTTTTTTTCAAAAATCGTCCAAAATTTTAAGATTTTTTAATTTCAAAATAAAAAAAATTTTTTTTCAAAAATCGTCCAAAATTTCATGATTTTTTAATTTCAAAATAAAAAAAATTTTTCAAAAATCGCCCAAAATTTTAATATTTTTTAATTTCTGAATTTATACAATGTTTTTTATAAACATAATAATCTCATTATTAGATATATTTTCTTTTTTTGATTTATCATAAATACTAAGTAAATGCACCTCTTTATCAATCACTTTTACTAAAGTAATAACACGTCCACCACCAGATTTTCCTCTTCCTTTACTTTTTATTGCAATTCTAATTTTAAAACAATTTTTCCCAATATCTTTACCTGTTTTTGGATTTTTCTCAAGCACCTCAATAAGGATTTTTATCTCATATTTTAAAGACCTATATTTTTTAATTAGTCCTTTAAGTTATTTTTAAAGTTTGATGTTACAAGAATATTATAACTCATATAGAAAATCTTTTGCATTTTGCAATTGTATTTTACCTTCTGAATGAAGTTTAGACTCTTCAAAAGCAATTTGAAGTTTTTCAAAAAATTGATTTTTTTCCTTATAAATTTGTAATTCTTCTATTTTTTCTAAACTTTTTTGTATATTATACCAATCAGCCATAGATAAAATAACAGCATTTCTATTTCCTATATTATCTGTTAAATATTGTAAATTTACCATTTTGTTAAAATTTTTATTGACAATAATAAATAAAAAAACTTAAATGATATTTTTTATTTAAAAAAATTTTTTTTCAAAAATCGTCCAAAATTTTAACATTTTTTTATTTGAAATTAAAAAATATTTTTTTTCAAAAATCGTCCAGAATTTTAACATTTTTTAATTTCAAATTAAAAAAATTTTTTTAAAAATTGTCCAAAATTTTAATATTTTTAAAAAAACAACATTTTTGAACACTAAAAAAATCGCCCAAATTAAAAAAAATTTTCATTAAAAAAACCATATGCGTCAAGCGTCCACGCCATAGCCGTCAGTCTAAGGAATAAATTATT
>JAOZVH010000256.1 GCA_029938235.1 Bacteroidales bacterium | reverse complement strand
TTTTAAATTTTCTTCATTAAGATTTCCCCATTTTTTATCATTGATAAAATCTTTAACCTTTTCCGGTAAAACAGTAAATACAAGAAAATCTTCATCCGAACGAAAAGAATCATCCACAAACCAAATTATGCTTATACTCGGCGTTACCTTAGAATAATCCCTAATTTTTTTTATATGATATTTTTGTGTTTTTCTGTCCAGAACTGTACGCTCAGCTAATGGCAGATTTTCTAATTGTAAACTTGTATTTGTGGAATGATAAAGATAAAAACGTTTCACAACATCATGTTTATATGCTTGCTGCATTTCAACAATAAAATGTTTGTGATCACCTTTACATCGAAAATCAAAACGTATTTCTCGTGCTTTATTTGTCAAATTAATATCTTTTTCCAAAAGCTTAATTTCTGCTATTTTAATATCCAGAAAATCTTCCAGAAATTTTTTTGCTATTTCTGTATCTGAAAAAACTTTTTTAAAATATTTGTCGTAATTTAAAGGTAAAATCTCCATAATTATTTTTTTATAAAAACGTAATAATAATTTAAAAATTTTATAAAAAAAATAAAAATTTTCAAATTAAAAAAAATAAAAATTTTTATTTTTTATTTTAATAATTCCTTAGCATTTCTAATGGAAGCTTTTGTGATATTTTCGCCGCTTAACATTTCGGCAATTTCTATAATTCTTTCCTTTTTATTTAATAATTTAATTTTCGTATTTGAGGAATTTTCGTTTTCTTCTTTATAAACAAGATAATGAAAATCAGCTTTACTTGCAATTTGCGGCGAATGCGTAATATTTATTATTTGTATATTTTTAGACATTTTGTGAATAATTTTCCCCATTTTATGAGAAATTTCTCCGGAAATTCCTGTATCTACTTCATCAAAAATAATTGTCGGTAAAGAAATAGATTTAGAAATTAAAAATTTAATTGATAGAATTAAACGAGATTTTTCACCTCCGGAAGCGAACTTTTTTAATTCTTGCATTTCCATTTTTTTATTCGCAGAAAATAAAAATTTCACTTCATCTAAACCGTAAAGATTCGGTTTTTTCAAATTTTCAATGGAAATTTTAAAATTTACATTAATAATTCCCATATTAATCATCTGAGAAATAATAAATTTTTCTATGTATTTAACATTTTTTTTTCTAATTTTTCTAAGTTTTTTTCCAAAATTTTGTAACTTATTATTATAATAAATAATTTCATTTTCTAATTTTTTTATAAAAATTTCTTTGTTTTCTAGGGAAAAAAGTTTTTTTCCTAAATTGACTTTTATTTTTAATAATTCAGAAATGGTTTGAACTTTATGTTTATTTTCGAGGGAAAATATTAAATCTAATCTATCGCTGATAATTTCAGTTTTTTCCTTATCGTATTCTAAATTTTCATTTAAAATTTCTGCTTCTCTAAAAATATCTTCCATTTCAATTTTTGCAGTTTTCAATCGTTTATTTATTTCTCCAATTTGTGGGAAATATGATGAAATATTTTTTATAAGTAATTCGCTTTCGTCTAATTTATTTACTATTGAATTTTCATTTTCATAAATTAATAAAGATAATTTCGACATTTTGATTTTAATTTCTTTATAATTATTCAAAATATTTAATTCTTTTTCTAATTTTTTTTCTTCATCTTCTTTTAAATTTGCCTTTTCTAATTCGTCGAATTGATATTGAAAAAAGTCTAAATTTTTTTTATTTTCTTCTTTTTCCAATAAATTAATTTTTAATTTCTCTTTTACTTTTTTTAATTCATAAAATATTTTTTGATAATTTTTTAATAAAATTTCATTTTTTGCTACTATGTCTAAAATTTCCATTTGAAAATTATTTTTTTCTAAAATTAAATTTTGATTTTGCGAATGAATATCTATTAAATTTTTTGATAATTCATTTAGAATTTTCAAATTAACTTTTTTACCATTAATAAAAGCTGTAGATTTTCCTTTTGCAGAAATTTCTCTTTTTAAAATTGTAAACTCTTGATTTTTAATATTATATTTTAAAAAGAAAAAATTTAAATTATATTTTTTAATGTCGAAAGAAACTTTAACAATACATTTTTTATTTTTATTTTTCAAGAAATTTAAGCTTGCTCGTTTTCCCATTATCAAAGATATTGCACCGAGTAAAATAGATTTTCCTGCTCCGGTTTCTCCGGTAATAATAGAAAAACCATCATTAAAATTCATTTCTAACTTATCTATTATTGCGTAATTTTCAATATAAAGAAATTTTATCATATTTATTTTTTTTTGCAAAAAAAAGTTTTTTTTAATTAAAAAAAAATCATAAAAATATTTCTGTTTTGAATAACAAATATGGCTCTTCGAACTTTTTTGTGGTGAGAATTTTTTTCATAATAAAATTGTGAAAAATTTGTGTTTTTTTCAAAATATTTTTTAAAAATTCTCATTCCAAATTTTCATTAAAACGTTAATAATCAATATTTTATAGTGCGATACAACGAAATCATCGTGGACGATGAATCATTTTATTTTTTTTTTTGATAAAAAAAATATTACATTTCACAAAAAGGTTCGAAGAACCACAAATATTTTATGAAAATACAAAAAAAAACGTCAAATTTTTTAAATTTATTTCAAAAAAATTTTTTTTTGAAAATATCAATTTTTTTAATTTTATTTCAAAAAAAAATTTTTTCCAAAAAACGTCAAATTTTTAATATTTTTTATAAAAAATTTTTCCAAAAAACGTCAAATTTTTAATATTTTTTATAAAAAAATTTTTTTCCAAAAGTGTCAAATTTTTTTAATTTATTTTTTAAAAAATTTTTCCAAAAAACGGCATTTTTTTTAATTTATTTCAAAAAAATTTCCCTCAAAAGAGTCAAATTTTTTAAAATTTAAAATCTTATTTATCACAATTTTTTTAATTAAAAAAATTGTTTTTTTTGTAAAAATTAAAAAAATAAAAATTTTTATAAATTATATGTATATTTCAATAATATTTCTTGTTTTAATTTTATCTGCTTTTTTTTCAGGTATGGAAATTGCATTTTTTTCGTCAGATAAACTGAGAATAGAATTAGATAAAAAGAAAAATTTTTTTTTTTCATTTTTTGTTTCTACTTTTTTAAAAAGTCCAAAACAATACGTTGCAACTCTGCTTGTTGGCAATAATGTCGCCCTTGTAATTTATGGTATTTTAATGGCAAAAATTTTAGAATCTTCAATTTTTTATTTTATAAAAAATGAAATTATTGTCTTATTAATTCAAACAATAATTTCAACTTTAATAATTTTATTAACAGCAGAATTTTTACCAAAAACAATTTTTAGGACTCATTCTAATCTTACTTTAAGATATTTTTCCTCTTTTGCATACTTTTTTTATATTATTTTATTTCCATTTGCGAAATTTATGGTTCTGATAAGTAATTTATTTATAAAAAGTAAAAATAAGTTATCAAAAGAAAAAATAGCTTTTGGAAAAGTTGATTTAGATAATTTTTTAAAACAAAATCAAAATGATAAAGGAAAGGGCTTAAAACAAGAAATAAAAATTTTTCAAAATGCTTTAGATTTTTCTAATATAACTTTACGAGAATGTATAATTCCAAGAACAGAAATTATCGCATTAGAAAATACATCATCTGTAGAAACTATAAGAAAAAAATTTATAGAAATATCTTTTTCAAAAATTTTAATTTATGATAATAATATAGATAATATTATTGCTTATGTTCATTCATCGTCACTTTTTAAAAAGCCAAAAAAGTTAGATGAAATATTAATAAAAATTCCAATTTTTCCCCTAAGCATGTCGGCACAAAAATCTTTGCAAATGCTCATGAAAGAAAGAAAAAGTATTGCTCTTGTTGTAGATGAATTTGGCGGAACTTCTGGAATTGTAACTATAGAAGATATTTTAGAAGAAATTTTTGGCGATATACAAGATGAATATGATAAAAATAATTTCATAGAAAAACAAATCAGCGAAACAGAATTTCAATTTTCCGGACGTTTAGAAATTGATTATGTTAATGAAAAATATAAAATAAATCTTTCAAAATTGTCAGAATTTGAAACAATTTCTGGTCTAATTTATCATTTTCACGAAAGTATTCCAAAACATAAAGAAAAAATAATTATTGATAATTTTGAATTTTCTATTTTAAAAGCAACAAAAAAACAAATTTTGCTTGTTCATATAAAAATTATTTAATAATTTATTATTATTATTAAATAATTTTTTCAATAATTTTATTGCCATTTAAAATATTATTTTTTGCATTAAAATTTGAAAATTTTTTTGAGAATTCTCAAAAAAATCGTCGTTTTTGGAAAAATTTTTTTAATTTAAATTTTCAAATTCGTAAAATAATTTTTTGAAAATGTTAAAATTTTGGTCATTTTTTGAAAATGATTTTTAAAATTTCAAAAATCATTAAAAAATCGGCATTTTATTGAAAAAATTTTTTTTTTAATTTTCAAAAATCATTAAAAAATCGGCATTTTATTGAAAAAATTTTTTTTTTAATTT
>JAOZVH010000255.1 GCA_029938235.1 Bacteroidales bacterium | reverse complement strand
AAAAAACGTCCAAAATTTTAATATTTTTTAATTTCAAAATAAAAAAAAATTTTTTTGAAAAAATGCCAAAATTTTAATGATTTTTAAATTATTAAAAAATTTTTTTTTCAAAAAATCGTCCAAAATTTTAACATTTTAAAAAACACAACATTGGTATTATTTTTAACACCAATGTTTAAAACCAATTTTTCGAAAAACAAAAATTTTTATTAAATTTAATAAAAATTAAATTGGGAAATATCTGTAAATATCTTTTCTATGCATAAACCTTGTTAATTCAATCATTCCATCTACATAAAATATACCAATTCTATAATTACCTATTTTAATTCTATAAGCATTAAACATTTTTCCTTTCATTTTTTTTATATTACTAATTTCCAATATATCATCTGATTTTTCAAATCATTAATTATTTTAATAATTTTTTGTAACAATTTTTTATCGGATATTTTATCAATATCTTTTCCAAAACGCTTTCTTATTTTAATTTTCATATTTTGTCAATTTCTGCATTAGTTCTTCTTTTGACATAAATTCACTTTCTTGTCCTTCACGCATTGCAGCTAAGAAATGTAAATCTAAAATTTCATCATTTGTAAAAATTTTACTTTTAATATTTAAACGCTCAGAAAGATTTAAAAATATTTTTAAATCGGCTTATTTTCTATTGATAATAATAAATTGTTCATCCTATATAATATTTTTATAAATTTTTTATGCAAATTAAAAATTTTATTTGTAAAATAAACGAATTTTGTAAAAAAATATTTTTTTTAATCATAAAAAATTGCTGTTTTTCAAAAAATTTTTTTTCAAAAAACGTCCAAAATTTTAACATTTTTAAAATTTAAATTTAAAAAAAATTTTTTTCAAAAAAACTAATTATGTGTCATCGTCCACGCTTGACACGTAAATATTTACAATTTAGAACAAATATTAACGAATATGCTCAGAAATCATCGTGGACGATGAAGCATATGGTTAAATTAAAAAAAATTTTTTTCAAAAACGTCCAAAATTTTAATAATTTTTAAATCAAAATAAAAGAAAATTTTTTCCCAAAAACGTCAAATTTTTTTTATTAAAAATTTTATAAAATGATTAATAAAAAAAATAGAACATTTTAAATTTTTTTTTATAATATCTTATAAAAATTTTTTATTAAAACACCGAGATTTTTTTACAAAAGTGCTATTTTTTTATAAGAATATTGGTTTTTTATAAAAAAATTATTTTTTGTAAAAAACATTCGTCATTAAAAAACGTCGTTTTGTCAAAAAAACAATTTTGTAAATTACAAAAAAACTCAAATCAAAAAAATGCAACATTTTTTTTTTTGAATTTTTTAAAAAATCCATTTTTTTATTCAAATAAAAATCATCAAACCCCGACATTTTTGGCAATTTATAAAAAAAATGGCATTTTTTGGATAAAAAAATTTTATTTAAAAAAATGGCATTTTATCATTAAAAAACCGCATTTCATCAAAAAAATTTAATATTTTAAGAGGTATTAAAATTTTGGGCGATTTTTGAAAAAATTTTTTTTATTTGAAATTGAAAAATCATAAAATTTTGGACGATTTTTGAAAAAATTTTTTTATTTTGAAATTAAAATATTTAAAATTTTGGACGTTTTTTTTATTTTGAGATTAAAAAACATTAAAATTTTCACGAATTTTGAAAAAGTTTTTTTAAATTTCAAATTTAAAAATATTAAAATTTTGGTCGTTTTTTAAAAAAAAATTTTTTATTTAAAATATTAAAATTTTGGACGATTTTTTGAAAAAAATTTTTTTTTAATTTCGAAATTAAAAATATTAAAATTTTGGACGATTTTTGAAAAAAAGTTTTTTTTAATTTGAAATAAAAAATATTGAAATTTTGGACGATTTTTGAAAAAAATTTTTTTTTTAATTTCGAAATAAAAAATGTTAAAATTTTAGACGATTTTTGAAAAGAATTTTTTAAACATTGGAGTTTTTTTTAAACACCAATGTTTGGTAGAAACATTGTAAAAACATTAAAATTTTGGATGATTTTTGAAAAAAAATTTTTTTTTCAAAAATTTATATACCAGGAATAAATTTTTTCTATTCCTTCTTCTATTTCTATTTTGTGTTTCCATCCTAAATCATTAAGTTTTTTAACATTTGTCATTTTACGCATAGTTCCATCAGATTTATTTATATTAAAAAATAAATCACCTTTATAATTTATCTTTCTTTTAATGAGATATGCAAGGTCTTTTATACTTATTTCTTTTCCAGTACCAATATTAATGTGAGTATTTCTAATTTCATCTTTATCAATTTTTAAATTTTGTTTTTCTATAATATCATAAAAATTAACTTTTTCCATAATATATACACAAGCATCAGCCATTTCTTCACTGTAAAGAAACTCTCTTTTTGGTTTTCCTGAACCCCATATTTCAATACTTGTGTTTTCCTTATTTAAAAATTTAATGCCGAATTTATTTAAAATATTTATAATTTCTTTTTCACTGGAATTAGAATTTATATTTTCTATGGGATTTTTTTTTATATCTTTTCTAATTGCTTTCCAATCGTTTTTTTCTAAGCATTTTCCAAGATGTATTTTTCTAATTAAAGCCGGAAGAACATGAGATTTTTCAAGGTCAAAATTGTCGTTTGGACCATAAAGATTAGTTGGCATTACAGATATAAAATTAGTTTTATATTGTATATTATAACTTTCTATCATTTTAATACCAGCAATTTTTGCAACGGCATAAGGTTCATTTGTATATTCTAATGTGTCTGTCAATAAAACTTCTTCTGACATAGGTTGGGGCGAATTTTTCGGATATATACAAGTGCTACCTAAAAACAAAAGTTTTTTTACATTATTCAAATGAGATTGATGTATAACATTATTTTGTATCATCAAATTATCATATATAAATTCTGCTCGATAAATATTATTAGCAAGAATACCTCCAACTTTTGCTGCTGCTAAAAAAACATATTCTGGTTTTTCCTTTTGAAAAAATTTTTTTACTGCAAAAGTATCTCTTAAATCCATTTCACTTATATCTTTAAAAACGATATTTTTATAATTTTTCGATTTAAGTTTTTTTAAAATTGCACTACCAACAAGACCGTTATGTCCGGCAACATATATTTTAGAATTTTTATTCATAATTTTATTAAAAATACTTTTTTCTATTTATAACTTTATTTTTAAATAATTCAATGTCAGATTTTACCATTTCGGAAACTAAACTTTTTATATTATATTCTGGTTTCCATCCGAGTTTTTTATAAGCTTTTGATGCGTCTCCAACTAAAATATCAACTTCTGTCGGTCTGAAGTAAGAGGAGTCAACTTCAATGACAAGATTATTATTTTTTATCCTTTTTACAATATTACTCAAATATTTTAAGCCAACATTTTTTTCGAATAAATTTTTATCAAGTTCTACCATATATCCTTTTTCGTCTATATTTTTACCTTTAAAAATTATTTTTATTCCTATTTCAAGGAATGCCATTTTAATAAAATCTCTAATTTCTGTAGCAATTCCAGTTGCAAGAACGTAGTCATCTGGTTCTTCCTGTTGAAGAATTAGATACATACCTTTTACATAATCTTTTGCATGTCCCCAGTCTCTCTTGGAAGATAAATTTCCCATAAATACTTTTTCTTGAGTTCCTAATGCAATTCTGGAAACTGCACGAGTTACTTTTCTCGTTACAAAAGTTTCTCCTCTAATTGGACTTTCATGATTAAAAAGAATGCCATTACTTGCATGCATTTTATATGCTTCTCGATAATTAATAGTTATCCAATAGGCATATAATTTTGCAACCGCATAAGGAGAACGAGGATAAAATGGTGTTGTTTCTTTTTGTGGTATTTCACGAACTAAACCATATAATTCAGAAGTAGAAGCTTGATAAATTTTGGTTTTTTTTACTAAATTCAATAATCTTATGGCTTCTAAAATTCTAAGAGTTCCAATTCCATCTGCATTTGCAGTATATTCCGGAGTATCAAATGAAACACCAACATGACTCATCGCTGCTAAATTATATATTTCGTCTGGCTGAACTTCTTGTAATATACGAGTTAAATTCATAGAATCAGTCAAATCTCCGTAATGCAATATTAAATTAGGATTTTTAACATGTGGGTCTTGATATAAATGGTCTATTCTTTCCGTATTAAATATAGAAGAACGTCTTTTTATACCATGAACAATATAATTTTTACTTATTAAATATTCCGCTAAATAAGCACCATCTTGACCAGTTATACCTGTTATAATTGCTTTTTTTTTACACATATTTGATAATTTTTTTTAATAAAATAATTGGTTTTTTTGAAAAAATTTTTTTTAATAAATTTAAAATATAGAAATTTTGCCGTTTTTTTTAAATTATAAAAAAATCATTAAAAATTTGCCAATTTTTTGAAAAAAAATTTTTTAAATTATAAAAAATCATTAAAAATTTGCCGTTTTTTTGAAAAAAAATTTTTTTAATTATAAAAAATCATTAAAAATTTGCCGTTTTTTTGAAAAAAAATTTTTTTAAT
>JAOZVH010000061.1 GCA_029938235.1 Bacteroidales bacterium | reverse complement strand
TTTTTTTTTAATTATAAAAAATCATTAAAAATTTCCGTTTTTTTGAAAAAACATTGAAATTTTGGACGAATTTGAAAAAAAAATTTTTTTTAATTTTTAAATAAAAAAACATTGAAATTTTGGACGAATTTGAAAAAAAATTTTTTTTAATTTTTAAATAAAAAAACATTAAAATTTTGGACGAATTTGAAAAAAAATTTTTTTAATTTGAAAATTAAAAAACATTGAAATTTTGGACGAATTTGAAAAAAAATTTTTTTCAAAATTCTGTTTCTTTTATTAAAAAAAATAATATTTTTTAATAAAAAAATTACATTTTAATTAAAAAAAATATATGAAAAAAATATTTACAATTATTTTTATTACATTTTTTTCTTTCAGCAATATTAAATCTCAGGAAGATTCTTTAAATATGGATTATTTAATGGATTTATCTCTTGAAGATTTAATAAATCTGCAAGTTGAAACAGCTTCTAAAAAAAGCGAAAAAATGATAGAATCACCATTATCAATTTCTGTCATAACAGAAAAAGAAATTAAAAGTTCTGGTGCAACAAGCATAGCAGAATTATTTAGAATGGTTCCTGGATTAATAGTTAGAGAGAAAACAAATGGAAATTTCGATATGCACATAAGAGGAAATGATAATTTATTTTCTAATTTGTTATCATCTGTAAACTTTATGAGTCTTGTGATGATAGATAATAGAGTTGTTTACAATTATTTTCAAGGTGGAACATTTTGGGAAACTCTTCCAATAAGTGTAAATGATATAGAAAAAATAGAAATAATTAGAGGGCCATCATCATCGCTTTATGGTCCAAATGCTGTTTCCGGAGTGATAAATATTATCACAAAAATGAAAGAAAATGAAAAAGAAGAAAATCTTTCTGTAAGTTCAAATTTTCAATTTGGAAGTTTGAATACTAAAATTGTGAACACAAGTATAAATTATAGAAAAGAAAAGTTTGGCGGAGGTTTAAATGCAAATTATAATTATAAAGAGCGTTTTCAGGAGGAATATTTTCTTGTAAAAGAGAACAGATATTCTACATTAGAATATATTTATTCTTTAGATGAAAATAGAGCAGATTCTATGGAAACAAAAGAAAGACATCCAAATGTTAATCTTGCAAATAATAATTTTGGAGTAAATAGCTTTATTTATTATAATCATTCAAATTTTATAAAAAATAAATTGTCATTTGGAATGCAAAATTCTGAAGTTCAAACTATTCACATGGGAAGAAAACACACATTTATGAATAATAGAACTTCAAATACAAAATATATAAATTTGAATAGTGATATTTATGATTTTCATTTTAATGCAAATTTTTTATCTGGCGATCAAGATTTTATAACTGGTTCTTCAGGTTTTCATTCTAATATAAATAATTTTTCTTTAGATGCTGAATATAATTATAAAATCAAAAATTTAATTGTAAGACCAGGTATTTCTTATAAAAAATCTGTTTATGATGATAGAAAACATATAGATATAGAAAAAGGTGAAGGCTTTTTAAAAGATGAAAAATACATAGAAAATCTTGCTCCTACATTAAGAATAGAAAATATTTTTTTTGAAAAACTTAGATTTATAGCTTCAGCTCGTTTTGACATTTATAATAAACCAGATGAAAATTATTTAAATTATCAAATCGCAAGTACTTATAAAATAAGTAAAAATAATATTTTTAGGACAGTTTATTCTCGTTCAAATTCAAGTCCTTTTATTTATTTTTCTTATATTAATTTTGATACGCAAACAATTCCTTTTGTTTTTTTAACTTTATCTGGAAACGAAAATTTAAAACTTATGCAAATGGATATGTATGAAATTGGATATAGAACAAAAATTGCAAATAAATTTTTATTGGATTTTGAAGTTTTTTATAATAAAACGGAAAATTTTTCTGAATTGAAATTAGTAGAAATGCAAAATATACAAATTGGACCAACAGAAGTAGAAGTTCCAAGACGTTTTCAATATAGAAATGTTGATATGAAATCCAAACAGATTGGTTTTTCTTATAGTTTTAATTTTATTGTAAAAGAGAATTTACAAATAAAAATATTTAATACTCAACAATATACAAAAATTTACAATTTCCAAATTAATGATAGTTTGATAGATAAAGAACATTTATATAGTCCATCATTTTACGGAGGAATAATTATAAATTATTTGCCTTTTGAAAAACTCAATATTTTCTCTAATTTATATTTTTATGGAAACCAATATTCCCAGACTGATGAATTTAGAAATGAAGATATAAATTCATATATTTTTAATTTAAATATTATTAAAGCAAAAGCAATAATAAATTTAAAATTTTCTTACAAAATATGGAAAAATAATGTTTTGTTTTTAAATGTTAGAAATGTTTTAAATGATAAAAAGAAAGAATTTAATTTTGCTGATGATACTGGATCGCTTTATTTGATTGGTTTTAATATTAATTTTTAAAATCAAATAAAAATCATTAAAATATTTGGCATTTTTTTGAAAAAATTTTTTAATAAATTAAAATTCGTAAAATTTTGCTTTTTTGAAAAAAAAATTTTTTAATTTCAAAATAAAAAACATTAAAGTTTTGGATGATTTTAAAAAAAATTTTTTTTTTAATTTCAAAATAAAAAATATTGAAATTTTGGACGTTTTTTGAAAAAAAATTTTTTTTAATTTTGAAATTAAAATTATTAAAATTTTGGACGAATTTTAAAAAAAAATTTTTTAATTTGAAATTAAAAAATGTTGAAATTTTGGGCGTTTTTTGAAAAAATTTTTTTTTATTTTAAAATTGAAAAATATTAAAATTTTCACGTTTTTTGAAAAAAAATTTTTTTTCACTTTATTTTATAAAATAAATAAAGATCATACTTTTAGAATTTTTTATATTCAAATAAAAAAAAAATAAAAAATCGGTAAAAAAATTACAATTTTTTATTTTTTTTTGAAAAAATATTACTTATCAGTTTTAAATAATGAATCTACAAATTCAACTTTATTAAAAAGTTGTAAATCTTCTATTCCTTCTCCAATTCCAATATATTTTACAGGAATTTTAAATTTGTTTGAAATTCCAATTACAACTCCACCTTTTGCTGTTCCGTCTAATTTTGTCAGAGCAAGAGAATTTACTTCAGTTGCTTTTGTAAATTGTTTTGCCTGTTCGAAAGCATTTTGTCCGGTAGAACCATCTAAAACTAATAAAATTTCGTGTGGCGAATCAGGAATAACTTTCTGCATAACTCTTTTAATTTTTTTCAACTCATTCATTAAATTAATTTTATTATGCAATCTTCCCGCTGTATCAATAATTACTACATCGGCACCATTTGCTTTGGCAGAAGCAACAGTATCGTAAGCTACAGAAGCTGGATCTGAACCCATATCTTGACGAACCATAGGAACATTTGCTCTATTTGCCCAAACTTCCAATTGATCAACCGCAGCAGCTCTAAATGTATCAGCAGCACCCAGATAAACTTTTTTTCCTTCGGCATTAAATAAATACGCCAACTTTCCTATAGTTGTAGTCTTACCAACTCCATTGACACCAACAACCATAATTACATAAGGATTTCCGCTATTAGTTATGGTAAAATCCTTAGGTATATTTGATTCATTTTTTCCAAGTAATTCGGCAATTTCTTCTTTTAAAATTTTATTTAATTCTTTTGTATTTATATATTTATCTCTTGCAACCCTTTCTTCTATTTTTTTTATAATCTCAATGGTTGTATCAACACCAACATCTGAAGCAATTAAAACTTCTTCTAAATTATCAAGAACTTCTTCATCAACCACAGATTTACCTGCAACAGCACGAGAAATTTTTTGAAAAACACTTGTTTTTGTTTTTTCTAAACCCTTATTAAGATTATCCTTTTTCTTCTTTCCAAAAAAACCAAAAAAACCTGTAGATTTTTTTTCTTCTTTTTTTGGAATTTCTTCTTTTTGTTTTTCTAAAACAACAGTATCTTCTTTTTTAACTTCAACAACTTCTTCTTTTAATTCTAATTTAGAATTAGAATGTTGCTTAATTACTTCTTTTTTTTTCTTTTTAAAAACGTCGAAAAAACCCATTTTGAAAAAATTTTAAATTAAAATAATTTGTATATACCAAAAGCCTTCTTTTTCTAAAAGAAAGCTATAAAAATAAATAATTTTATAAAAAAATTACTTCTTTTTTGCGAAATGTTCCCTTACATTTTCACTAGGAATTATATTTTCTTTGAAAATATATGCTCCATTTTTTGGTGATTTCACCATTCTTATCACTTTCGCAAAAGTTTTTCCTGAACCTTTTTTTAAAGTTGCTACTACTTTCTTTGCCATAATTATTAAATTTTTTATTTCTTATTAAAATTATTTAATTTCTTTATGTACAGTCATTTTTCTTAAAATAGGATTATACTTTTTCAACACCATTCGAGAAGATGTATTTTTTCTATTTTTAGTAGTTATGTATCTGGAAGTTCCAGGTAAACCTGTTTTCTTATGCTCAGTACATTCCAAAATAACTTGTATTCTATTACCTTTTTTCTTTTTTGCCATTTTTTTTTAATATTTATCTAAATAACCCTTAGCCTTAGCTTTTTTTAAAACTGCTGCTAAACCATTTTTATTAATTGTTCTGATACCTGCGGCAGATATTCTTAATTTAATCCAACGATCTTCCTCCGGAAGATAAAATTTTTTATCAAACAAATTTGGATAAAACTTCCTCCTTGTCTTTGCGTGTGAATGGGAAACATTATTTCCCGAGACCACCTTTTTTCCTGTGATTTGACAAATTTTAGACATAAAATTTTAAATAAATAAAATAAATTATTTTGCAAAAAACGTTATTTTTTTTTTAAAAATCAAATTTTTTATGTTTTTTTATAAAAAAATTTATTTCAGAAAACGTCCTCCCCTTTTTTGATAAATTTTTATAAAAGTTTCTATGGAACGATCATAGTTTTTTTCTATATCATTTGGAAAATAACAAGCTGGTAATTCAGCTTTTTTTCTGTGTCTTGCTATGCAATCACAACAAATTCCTTTTATAGAACAAGGATAAGAACAATTACAATTTTTTTTATTTGTAGATTTTTTGCAATTCATTTTTTTTAATTAAAAATTTCTCAAAGGAAAGATATTTTTTTTATTAAAAATAATTTATATAAAATTTATTTATCATTGCCAATGATTATCTTATTCATTAATTTCGTAATAAAAATTAAACAAAATTCCAAAAATATTTTGATTTTATAATTTCAAAATTAATAATTTTTCTCAAAAAAAATTAAAATTTTGGTCATTTTTTCAAAAAAAAATTTTCAAATTTGGAATTTAAATATTTTACTATAAAAAAGTAGCAATTTTTTTAGAAATTAAATTTAATACTATTTCAATATTTTTATCAAACTTTGTAAAAGCAGCCACTTCCATTATCCCTATTGTTTCATTTTCTTTTATAATTGGAACTATTACTAAATTATTTGGCGAACTTTTACCCATTCCCGAAAGAATTGTAATATAATTTTTTGGTATATTTTCAATATTTAAAATTTCTTTTGTTTTTGCAACCTGTCCATTAATTCCTTCTCCAATTTTAAAATTTTTCACTCCTTCTTCAGAATAAAAAGCATAATTTACTTTATTTTCAAATTCCTGTGTTTCTTTATTTTTTGTAAAAAATACTGCTTGAACAATTTGATAAGATTTTGCTAAATTATGAAATAGTTTTTCAATAAAATGAATATAATTCTTTTCTTCTTTTAAATTTTCTAAAATTTCATCAACAATTAATTCGTAATTAATTTTTTCCTCTTCAAATATTTCTTTTTTTTCTTCTTTTTCTAAAATATGGTCATTTTTTTCTATAATTTTCTCTAATTTAAATTTTTTATTGAAAAATAAAAAATAAAAAACTAAAGTGCCAAAAATAAAAATAAGAAAAAAGCATAAAAAAATTATATCATCTGAAAATTTCAAATTATCTTCAATATTAATTTTTTTCAAAAAATTATTTAAAGAAACTAACTTAAAAAAATTTAATATAGAAGTCAGTACAAACAAAACAAAAAATAATATTCCTAAAAATTTATGTTTTCCTTTCATAATATTAAAATTAAATTAATTATGCTAAACGTCTTAAAAATCTAATAATTTCATCTGTTGATAAAACTTTATCAACATTTGTTGAATCCATAGCCGCAGTTGTCATAGTTTTCACCTGACACTCTTTTGGGTCTTGAACTACTGTTAAACCTCCCATATCTTTTACACTTTTTAAACCTAATGCACCATCTTTATTTGCACCGGAAACTATAATTCCAATTAATTTATCTCTATAGGCATAAGAAGCTGAGAAAAAAGATAAGTCTATAGATGGTCTCGAATGATTAACAGGTTTTTCGGTAGATAAAGAAAAAATATTTCCTAATTCTACATACATATGATAATTTGCCGGAGCAAGATAAATATTTCCTTTTCTTATATGTTCTTTGTCATTTGGCTCAATAACTGGTAATATTGATTTTATTGAAAGAGCCTCAATAAATCCAGAACGAACATGTTTCAACCTATGTAAACATAAAAAAAATGGAATGGAAAATGATTTAGGTAAAGAAGCAAGTATCTTAGTTACAACTTGAAAACTTCCTGCCGAACCACCTAAAATTATAGCTTTGTAATTATTTTTTCTTAGCATTATTATATGATTTTTTTATATATATTTTCATACCTATTTAGAACATTAAATTTACTTATTGCACTAAAATTATCAAATTTCTCTTTTATTCCAATGACAAAATAACCACCTAAATACAATGAATTTGTTATAATTCTTAGCATTTTCATTTGTAAAGTCTTATTAAAATAAATCATTTTATTCCTAAAAAAAATCATATGAAAATTACTTATTAGATCTCCCTTAAAAGATACGTAATTTTTAAAATCTGTATTTTTCAAAAGTGATAGATCCATATAAGCCTTATTATTATTTTTACTATAAAAGTTCATTAAATTTCCAGACAAACTATAACGTAAATAATTTGCATTATTTACTTCCATCTTTTTTATATCAAAAACTCCTTTTTTAATAAATTCTATATTTTTGTCACTAAAAGACGTAACTAATACTTTTACTTTATCTAAAAGATTAATTTCTTTTAAAAGAATTAAAAAAGAATATAGCTCTTCTCCGGAGCTTACTTCTGGAAACCAAATTTTAAAACTCTGCCTATTTTTTTCTTTATTTAAAATATATTTCAGCTCTCTCCACAAAGATGGGTCTCTAAACATTTCTGTATCATCAATAGATATTTCATTAAGAAATGTTTGTTTGAAATTTTTATCTACTTTAATCTTGTATACTAATCCATCTGCGTCACCTAACTTATTTTTTATAATAATTTGTTCCAATTTTCTTTTGAATGAAGTCATTGCAAAATCATTAAAATCTATTGAATAAGTGGATTTTACAGTTTTTATTATATTCCTATAATCAATTATACCTAATTTATTCATATTTTAAATTTTAATGATTCATGATTTTTTTATATAAACAAGACCTCTTTTATTATATTTCGCAGAAGCAGCACCAAGCATACTTTCATGTATTCCAAGTATCAAACTCCCATTTGGAAAAAGATATTTATGGAAGTTTTCAAAAACTTGATTTTGCAACTTATGATTAAAATAAATTAAAACATTCCTACAAAGAATTAAATCAAACTTTGTATAAAAAATATTATTGCCGTTTACAAGATCGTGCTTTCTAAAAAGAACTTTATTTTTTAATAAATCTTTAACTTTAATAGTATCATTTTGTTTATCAACAGTAAAATACTTAGCAAAACTAACCTCTTTGTATTCTTCAAAATTGTAAGGATTAGTTTTTATTACACTGTCAAAATTTTCTAAATAATTTATATTAAATCTGTATTTATAAGAGCCTTTTTTTGCAAGTTCTAAAACATCAGAATTTATATCTGAAGCAAAAACATTTGCTTTATCAAATAAATTCATCTCTTTTAATAAAACAAGCATAGAATAAACTTCTTGACCTGTGGAGCAACCTGCATGCCATATATTAATCGTTCGTTGATTTTTTAACTTAGACAAAACACGATAACGTATTACATGCCAAGTTTTGGGGTCTCTAAATAATTCTGTCGTATTAACAGTAATGTCTTTTACTATTTTTTCTAGGAAAATATTATCACGTCTAATTTTAGATATTAAACTATAAACATCTATTTGATTATCTTTTAGAATTTTATCCAATCTTCTCGCAAAAGAACGCTCAGAATAATTTGAAAAATTATATGATGATGCATTCTTTACTGTATTAATAAACAAATTTACTTCTTCATTAGAAATTGCCATAAGATATATATATGAAAAAAATATTATATTTTTAATATATTTTTTAAATTTTTTTCAAAATTATAAAGTTTTTTTATAAAAAAAAATTTTTTATAAAAAAAATCCAAAATTATATAATTTTGGATTTTTTAAAATTTTTAATTTTAATGCTTTTTACCACAACAACTTTTTTTCTCTTTCTCTTTTTTGTCACAAGAACTCTTTTTCTCTTCGCCTTTTTTGCAACAAGCAGACATCTTTTTATAAGCTTCCTCATTTTTTTTCACGTCGTCAGCATTATAACCAGCATTAGCAATTGCTTCACGAATTTTATTAATATCCGTTTTATGTGATTTATACTTCACCTTTACCACTCCTGTTTTATAATCCACTTCCGAACTTTTTACTCCGGTTTCATAAGCAAGGATTTTCTCTATTTTACCTTTGCACATATCACAAACAGCAGTTGTTTTTATTTCTGCTTCCAAAACCTTTTTCTCTTTTTTCTGTGAAAAAGAATTTTGAAAAAACAAAATACTAAACAAAATAATTCCCAAAATTTTTATTACTCTCATAATATTATAAATATAATTTATTAAAAAAATGTCGTTTTTATCAAAAAACTTTTTTATAACGTATATTTAAAATAAAATATTATATAAAATATTATATTTTTTTAATGTGAAAAATATAAGTATAATTTATTAAAAAAATGTAATTTTTATTGAAAAATTTTTTTATATAAAAAATTCCAAAATTATATAATTTTGGAATTTAAATTTTAATGCTTTTTAGGGCAACAACTTTTTTTCTTTTTTTCTTTCTTGCAACAATCTGGTAGCTTTTTATATGCTTCCTCATTTTTTTTCACATCGTCAGCATTGTAACCAGCATCAGCAATTGCTTCACGAATTTTATTAATATCCGTTTTATGTGATTTATATTTCACTTTTACAATTCCTGTTTTATAATCCACTTCTGAACTTTTTACTCCTTTTTCATAAGCAAGGATTTTCTCTATTTTATCTTTACACATACCACAAACAGCAGTTGTTTTTATTTCTGCTTCTAAAATCTTCTTCTCTTTTTTTTGTGAAAAAGAATTTTGAGTAAACAAAATACCAAATAAAATAATTCCTAAAATTTTTATTGCTCTCATAATATTACAAAATTAAAATATTAAAAAAATGTCATTTTTATTGAAAAATTTTTTTTTAAAACGTAAACAAATATAAAATATTTTATTAAAAAAAATATTTTATTTAATTGTAAAACGTAAACCCATATAAATAATCCTACCAACTATTGGTCCCCAAATCATAGAAGTATCAAAACTATCTCCGAAAGGTTCATCTGCGGCGATAATTGTATTTTTTTGCCTAAAATCTGTTAAGTTTTCTGCTCCGGCATAAATATCCCAATATTTGAATTTTCTTGTAACTTGCATATGAAAAATATTATAGGAAGGTGAAAAATCATCAGTTTGATATTTTTCGTCTAAATTTTCTGTAATGGGCAAACGACTTTTTCCATTAAATTGAGAAGTTAAATCGAAATTCCATTTATCAAATCTTGTAGAATAAGAAAAAGTTATTAAACCTTTATAATTATTTGTAAAATTTTTATCCTGTAATTTTCCATTTGATGTGATTTTTACATCGTTCCAACGGAAAGCTGTTCCAATTTCGAAAGATTTTAAAAATTTGTAACGCAATTCTGTTTGAAAACTATTAGAATAAGATTCTCCTTTTAAATTATAAAAATAAACTTTACTAATATCTTTATCTAAATCTACAATTACTTGATTTTCAAATCTCGTATGATAAAAATCTAGCAAAAAAACCAAAGGCTCTTTTGTACCAATGTGAAAATCTTTTGTTAAACTGACACCAAAGTTCCAAGAAATTTCCTCTTCTAATTCTTCCTCAAAAATTAAATCTTTTGAACTGGCAAGCAAAGCTATATTTTCAGCAAAAATATTTGCTGTTCTGTAAGCTCTTCCGGCAGAAGCTCTAATAATAGTATTTTCGTCAATGTTATATTTTGTATGAATTCTTGGAGTTATAAATGTTCCATATTCACTATTAAAATCTGCTCTTAATCCAATTATCAAACTAAAAATACTATTTAAATCATAGTTGTATTCACTAAATACACCAAAAATAGACTCTTTTCTTAGAAAAATGGAATCATTATAATTTTCATCATAATCATCAAAAATGTAAGACGCACCAAAATTTAAATTGTGATTTTCAAGCATTTTTTTTCTGAAAATTATATTAGAATATAAAGAATTTTCTTTTCCGTCATAATTATTTAAACCAAAAAAAGAATTTTGCTCGTGGCGAGTAAGAGATATCATACTTCCAATACTCATAGAATTGTTTATTACAAAACCCATTTTTCCGAAAACCTCATATCTTTGAGTTTCAATTCCAATTCCATAATTATTTGTCGTTCCAAAATCTTTACTTTTATCGAAATCTACTTGTCCGCCGTCTCTTTTTTCCTGTAAAACTTTTACTCCAAATTGTGTATTAGCTTTTCCTCCAAATATTCCTTTGATTTTCCAGCGATTTATAAAATTAAATTGAGACATTTTTGGCATATCCAAAAAACCATCTTTATTCCTATCATTTTTTTCATTGGAATTTTCTCCGTGTAGAAAAATCATAGTACTTAATTTGTCATTAAATTTATAAGCAGAATTTAAGTTGCCTTCAACTTGTCCCATATGATTTACATAAGAATTCAAAAATAACTTCTCACTATTTTCTGGTTTTTTAAATTCTACATTAATTTGTCCGGTTGTTGATTCATAACCGTTAATTACAGAAGACGTTCCCTTAGAAACTTGTATAGATTCCATCCAAGAACCCGGAATATAAGCAAGTCCATAAGTTGTAGCGAGACCACGAACAGCAGGCATATTTTCCATTAAAATTTGACTGTAAACGCCGGAAAGTCCAAGCATTTCTATTTGTTTCGCTCCGGAGACGGCATCAGAATAAACCATATCTATACTTGCATTATTTTCAAAACTTCCTGCTAAATTACAACAAGGTAATTTTTGTAAACCTTCTATTGTAATTTTTTCCGTTTGTATAGGATTTATTTTAGAAACATAACTTCCACCTATTCTCTCGCTGACAATTATTCCATCTAATTCTTTTATAGATTTTAGATATATTTTTATGAAAGTTTCACCTTTTTTTATTAAAAAAGTATCATTTTCATAAGCGATAAAACTAGCAACGAGTTTTAAATCTTTATCCTGTGATATTTTTTTTATTCGGAAATTTCCATTTTCATCACTCACAACTCCTTCTGTGGTTCCTGCCCAGTACAAATTTACAAAAGGTAAAGAAACTTCTTCTTTTTCCGAATTACTGTAAACTTTTCCCCTTAAAAAATTTTTTTGAGAAAAAGAAATCGTTTGAAAAATTAAAATCAAACTTAATATTAATATTAATTTATTTTTTGACATTATATTTATATTGAAAATTTTTAAAATTATTTTTATAAAAAAAATTGAATTTTAAAAATCATCATAAAATATATTTGCAGAAATAATTAGAGATGAATTTGCCAAAAAGTTTTTTTGGCGGTGGAAAATATTTTTTTTTCAAAAAAAAGGAATTTTTTTTAAGAAAACTATTTCTAAAAAAAAACGGCAAAAATTTGAAAAAATTTTTTTTTGAAAATTTTTTCATTTTTAAATGAAATAAATCATTTTCTATTTTTAAATAATTAAAAACATTATAACAACAAAAATTAGAAAATTCTTCATGGTTTTCATCTTTCTTTTTATGACAAGAATTGTCTTTTTTATGAAAATCTTTTTCATTGCAATTTCCTTCTTCGAAGAAATGAATGTCAGAAATATTACAATCAAAACATTTATGCTCTATCCAATGAAATCCTAAAACCGTAATTAAAAAAATTACAGTAAGAAACAAAACAAAAATATTTTTTAAAATCCTCTTCATAAATTATATTAAATAATTTTTCAAAAAAAATGCAATTTAATAATATTTTTTTATAAAAAAAATTAAATTAAAATTATTAACATTTCTATAAAAATTTAAAAATTTTGGTCATTTTTTCAAAAAAATTTTTTCATTATATTTATATTTATTTTATATGATTTTTATCATTATTTTTTTTTTTTAAAAAAATAATTAATTTTGTATAAAAAATTAAAATAAAAATTTTTATGTCAAAAATTTTTCGTATAAAAAAAGGACTTGATATTCCGATTTTGGGCGATGCTGAAAAAACAGTTATCAAATCAAAATTATCTAAAAAATATGCTTTAAAACCAACAGACTTTCAAAATTTAACACCAAAATTAAAAGTTAAAGTTGGTCATAAAGTTAAAGTTGGCAGTCCGCTATTTTTTGATAAATACAATCCGGAAATATTATTTACCTCTACCGTTAGCGGCGAAGTAATTGAAATAAATAGAGGTGAAAGAAGACGTATTTTAGAAGTTGTGGTGAAAGTAGATGAAAATATGGATTATGAGAATTTTCTAAAAGGTGACCCGGATAAATTGAGTAAAGAAGAAATTATAAAAAATCTTTTAGATTCTGGACTTTGGGCAAGCATACGTCAGCGACCTTATGAAATTATTGCAAATCCAAAAGATACACCAAAAGCAATTTTTATTTCTACTTTTGATACTTCACCATTAGCAGTAGATTATGATTTCATTTTAGAAAATGAAATGAATAATTTTCAAAATGGAGTAGAAGCATTAAGAAAATTATCTGATAAAATTTATTTAAATACACATAAAAACTCAACTCTTTTCGATAAAATTAAAGATGTTGAAATAAATAAATTTGACGGAAAACATCCAGCAGGAAACATCGGAACACAAATAAATAAAATTTCTCCAATAAATAAAGGTGAGATAGTTTGGCATATAAATCCACAAGACATAATTTTTATTGGACGTTTATTTTCAAAAGGAATTTATGACGCAAAAAAAATTATTGCTCTGACAGGTCCGCAAATTGAAAATCCTCAATATTATGAAATTATTTCCGGAGCAAATATCGAAAATATTATAAAGAATAATATTAAAGAAGGAAACTCCAGATATATTAGTGGTAATGTTTTAACAGGAACAGATATTTCACGAGATAAATATTTATCTTATTATCATTCTCAAATTACTGTTATTTTAGAAGGAAATTATCACGCATTCTTAGGCTGGGCTTTGCCGAATTTTAATAAATTTAGTGTTTCTCGTTCGTTTTTCTCTTGGCTAACACCAAAAAAGAAATATTCTTTAGATAGTAATTTCAACGGTGGAAAAAGGGCTTTTGTAATGACAAATCAATATGAAAAAGTTTTTCCATTTGACATTATGCCTGTGCAGCTGTTAAAATCTATAATTATAAATGATATAGATGCCATGGAGCAACTTGGAATTTATGAAGTTGCAGAAGAAGATTTTGCTTTATGTGAATTTGTTTGCACTTCAAAAATTGAAGCACAAAAAATAATTCGTGAAGGATTAAATGTTATGATAAAAGAAATGAATTAATATTATGAAAGCAATTAGAAGAATTTTAGACAACATAAAACCACATGTTCAAAAAGGTGGTAAATTTGAAAAATTTCATTCAACTTTTGATTCTTTTGAAACTTTCTTATTTGTTCCAGATGAAGTTACTAAAAATGGGACACATATAAGAGATTGTATAGATTTAAAAAGGACAATGAGTGTAGTTGTGATGGCTTTGATGCCTGCACTATTTTTTGGAATGTGGAACACTGGATACTTACATTTTTTATCAATCGGAGAAACAAATGCTTCTTTTTTTGATATGTTTTTTTACGGATTATTTAAGGTAATGCCATTAATTGCAGTATCTTATATTGCGGGACTTGGAGCAGAATTTGTTTTTGCACAAATAAGAGGACACGAAGTAAATGAAGGTTTTTTAGTTTCAGGAATGATAATTCCTTTGATAGTTCCAATAGATGTACCACTTTGGATGCTTGCCGTTGCGACGATTTTTTCTGTAATTATTGGAAAAGAAGTTTTCGGAGGAACAGGTATGAATATCGTAAACCCAGCACTTTTAGCACGAGCATTTTTATTTTTTGCTTATCCGTCAAAAATGTCCGGAGATAAAATTTGGATTACAGATTTAGAAAATGGAAAAAATGTTGTAGACGGTTTTTCCGGAGCAACGCCACTTGGTGATGCCACAGCTAATGTTGCCCCAAGTGCTTTACCGAGTACCTTAGAAATGTTTCTGGGGACAATACCCGGTTCTGTCGGAGAAACTTCTGTTTTAGCAATTTTAATCGGTGCTTTTATTTTGATTTACACAGGAATTGCAAGCTGGAAAATTATTTTATCCGGAACTTTAGGAGGTTTTATTATGGCTATTTTAATGTACTTTTTAGACCCGAGTTCATATACTCAAATTATGCCTTGCCAACATTTATTCCTCGGAGGTTTTGCTTTTGGAATTGTTTTTATGGCTACTGACCCAGTAACTGCTTCTCAAACAGAAAAAGGAAAATGGATATATGGATTTTTAGTTGGTTTTCTTGCTATACTTGTAAGAGTTTTAAATCCTGCTTATCCTGAAGGTATGATGTTAGCGATTTTATTAATGAATGTTTTTGCTCCTTTAATTGATTATTATGTTGTCGAAGGAAATATCAAAAAAAGGCTAAAAAGAGCAAGATAAATTAAAAAAAAAATTTAAAATCATTTGATTTTAAATTTTTTTTTTTAATAAATAAAAAAATTAAGAATAAAATTTAAAACAATTTATGAAAGAAATAACATATAATCTTCTTAAAATATTAAAGAAAGAATCTAAAAAATCTATAAAATATTTTAATAAAATAAGTTTAGGAGATAAAACAGAGATAAAATTTGGTTTTTCTTCTGATTCTGTCAGTATTACATTTTTTATTTACGGTAAACCAAAATACAAAAATCTGTGTATTTCAAAAAAACTTGATAAATTATTTTTTGATAAAAAAAATTTAGAAGCTTTGAATAAATATCTAATAAATATGAAATCTCCTACAAAATTTCATTATTCTCCTTATATTAAAATTAATAAAGAACCAGAAATTTTTGCTGGGCGTATAGGTTTTTGTACAAATTAAAAAAATGGAAAAAGATTTTTGTGAAAAATGTGAAAATTACGGTTGGGTTGAGAAACATCATGTTTTACCAAAATGTGAATTTGGTGATGATGGAGAATTAGTAAAATTATGTCCAAATTGTCATACAGATTATCATCAAAAACTTGGACGTAAAAATTTAAAAAATAAATCAATGGTATTTCATTTTGAGAAATTTTATCGATGGCTAGCTGGACTTTCAATTATTTTGATAATTTTCGTAATGATTTTTAATTTTATCTAAAAAGAATTTTCATATATGCCGTTTGATTTTTTTATTATTAAATAATTCAAGTGTTCATTCTTGAATTATTTAATAATAAAAAACATTGAAATTTTGAACGATTTTTGAAAAAAATTTTTTTTAATTTCAAAATAAAAATTATTAAAATTTTGGACGATTTTTGAAAAAAATTTTTTTTAATTTTTAATTAAAAAATATTGAAATTTTGGACGATTTTTGAAAAAAATTTTTTTATTTTAAATTAAAAATTATTAAAATTTTGGACGATTTTTGAAAAAAATTTTTTT
>JAOZVH010000254.1 GCA_029938235.1 Bacteroidales bacterium | reverse complement strand
CCTGAACGCCAGAAACTTCCAAAATCTAATTGTTTTGCTTGGTCTTGCATTTGAAAATTGAAAGCAAATGATAATGATTCTATTGGTGCTTTTTTATCTTTTTGTTTAATAACATATTTTATTCCGCCAAAAAGAGCAAATAAGATATTCATTTCAACCACTGTTCCCATTAAAGATTCATTAGGAGTATTAAGATGGTCAAAATTTGTTCCTATCCAAATATTTCTGGAATAAACTAAAAGTGATGCTCCTGCATCAAGAAATCTTGCGTCTTGAACATCAGGAAAAGTGTAAGACTGTATTGAACTTCCTGTACTTACACCATTTATACTTGTTTGGTCTGGAAAAATTAATTTGTGGAAATCTAAACTTCTTTTTCCTCTGTTAAGAGCAAGTCCCGGTCTTAATCTCCAATTTTTAAAAATTTTTATATTGTAGGAATAATGAAATGCTACAGACGAATATCCAAGTTTTCCACTTCCGGCAACATCTTTTAAAAATGAGATTCCAATACCACTTCTAATTTTTGGAAAATAATGGTCTATTGAAAAAGCATAAGTTATAAATGTACCCGGCAAATTTGGCCATTGGTCTCTAAAATTTAATGATACTCTTGTTCCATCAGTTCCACCTGCAAATGAAGGAGCAAGAAGCAAAGGAGCAGAATAAAACTGAGAAAATATTGGATTCTGAGCCCAACTATTTATAGAAAACAAAAATAAAATAAAAATTACGTGTATATATTTTAAAAGTTTCAATTTCAAATTTTTTTTGGTATAAATTACATATAAAAACGATAGCAATATTATTTTAATTGTTTTAAAAAAACAAAAACTCAAAATTAATTTTTTTTTTTAATTTAAAATCAAAATTTATTCCAATTATAAAATTTTTTTAATTTCATTAATAATTTTTTCACTTAGCATTTCACTTTCCTTCTTAGATTTACTTTCAGAATAAATTCTAATGATAGGTTCAGTGTTTGATTTTCTCAAATGAACCCAAGAATTTTCAAAATTAATTTTTACTCCGTCAATTAACGAAATTTCGAGATTTTTATTTTTGTAAATATCATATATATTTTTTAAAATTTCATTTGTATTTATTTTTTCATTTAATTTAATTTTATTTTTAGATATAAAATAATTTGGATATTTACTTCTTAATTCAGAGCATTTAATATTTTTTTTTGCAAGAAAAGTCAAAAATAAAGCAATTCCCAAAATGGCATCTCTACCATAATGTAATTCCGGATAAATTATCCCACCGTTTCCTTCTCCACCAATTACAGCATTTTTATTTTTCATCATTTCCACAACATTAACTTCACCCACAGCAGAAGAAAAATAATTACAATTATATTTTTCTGTAATATCTCGCAATGCTTTTGTCGAAGACAAATTAGAAACAGTATTGCCTTTTTTATTTTGCAAAACATAATCCGAAACTGCAACAAGAGTATATTCTTCTCCAAACATACTTCCATCTTCGCAAACTATCGCAAGTCTATCAACATCTGGATCAACAACAAAGCCAATATCAGCATTTTTTTCTACAATGACCTTAGAAATCTCTGTTAAATTTTCTGGAATTGGTTCGGGATTATGAGGAAATTCACCATTTGGCTCGCAATATAATTTTTCTATTTTTTTCACTCCGAGTTTTTCTAATAAAAGAGGAAGGGCAATTCCACCTGTAGAATTAACTGCATCAATTACAACATGAAAATTTGCTTTCTTTATTAAAGAAGTATCTACAAGTTCAAGTTTTAAAATTTCATTTATATGGTCATTTATTCCATCTTTATAAAAAGTTTTTTTACCAAGAAAATCTATTTTTGAAAAATTAAAATCCTCTTTTTCGGCAATTTCTAAAATAAATTCACCTTCTTTTGCAGATAAAAATTCACCTTTTTCATTTAATAATTTTAAAGCATTCCATTCTCTTGGATTATGACTTGCCGTTAAAATAATCCCTCCATTTGCTTTGTGCTTTACAACAGCCATTTCTACCGTTGGAGTTGTACTTAAACCCAAATCAACAACTTCAAAACCTAAAGATATTAAAGTATTAATAATTAAAGAGTTAAGTATTTCACCAGAAATTCTTGCATCTCTTCCAACAATAATTTTTAAATTTTTTACATTAAAATTTTTGTTTTTTATAAATTCTCCGTAAGAAGAGGTAAATTTTACTATGTCTATTGGAGTTAGATTTTCATTTACTTTTCCACCTATGGTGCCACGTATTCCAGAAATTGATTTTATTAAAGTCATAATTAATAATTATAAAATTTTTCACAAATTAAAAAATAAAAAATACAATGATTTCTATAAATTTTTTTTTTTCAAAAATATAAAATTTATTTTAATAAAAAAAAATTATAAATTTGAATTTTATTTTATATAATTTTATGAAAAAAAAAGTTATTGTGATAACTTATGGTACATTTGATTTGTTTCATTATGGTCATCTAAAAATATTAGAAAATGCAAAAAAATACGGTGATTTTTTGATTGTTGCAGTTTCTACAGATGAATTTAACCTAATCAAAGGCAAAAAATGTATTTATCCTTACGAGCATAGGTCAAAAATTGTAAATGCAATAAAATATGTTGATAAAGTAATTCCTGAAAATAATTGGGAACAAAAAATTTCTGACATTAAAAATAATAAAGTTGATATTTTTTTGATAGGAGATGATTGGAAATCAAAATTTGATTTTTTAAAAAAATATTGTAAAGTCAAATATTTACCAAGAACTCCTAATATTTCAACTACACAAATAAAAACTATTTTAAAAAAATAAGATTTAAATAAAAATTTTTTTTTAAATTATGAAAATAGAAATTTTAAAATCAAAAATACATAGGGTTAAAGTAACTCATGCAAACCTAAATTACGTTGGAAGTATAACTATAGATGAAGTTTTGATGAATGCTGTTGGTATTATAGAAAATGAGAAAGTTCACATTGTAAATATTACAAATGGTGAAAGAATAGAAACTTATGTTATTAAAGGCGAAAAGAATTCTGGAATAA
This sequence comes from Bacteroidales bacterium, assembly GCA_029938235.1. GTDB lineage: Bacteria > Bacteroidota > Bacteroidia > Bacteroidales > 4572-128 > 4572-128. Next base: position 1,618 of record JAOZVH010000254.1, on the reverse strand, counting down.
TTTGTTTGAATGGTGCAGCGGCACATCTTTTTAGCAAAGATGATTTAGTTATAATTATGGCTTACACTTTTATGGATTTTGAAAAGGCAAAAAAATTTAACCCAAAAATTATTTTTCCTGATTCAGAAACAAATTCATTAATTTAAAATTATGAAGAAAATAGTTTTAATTACCGGAGCAAGTTCTGGAATTGGTTTAGAAACGAGCAAATTACTTTTAGAAAGATCACACACTGTTATAATGGTATCAAGAAAAATACAAAGTTCTATTATAAAAAAAGATTTAAAAGGAGATTTTTTTTTATTTGATGCCGATCTAAGAAAAGAAAAAGACATAATAAAATTGTTTGATTTTGTTAAAACCAAATTTAAATTTATAGATATATTGATTAATAATGCTGGATATATTAATCCAAAAGGACTTTTTGAGACAAGTCTTGAAAATTGGGAAAATACTATATCTATAAATTTAACAGCGACTTTTTTGTGTAGCAAATACGGAGCAAAATTAATGAAAGAAAATGGTGGAAAAATAATAAATATTTCTTCTACTTCTGGATTAGGGGCAAGACCGGGTTTATCAGCTTATGCTTCGTCTAAGAGTGCAGTAATTAATTTTTCTTATTCTATTGCAGAAGAATTGAAAGCATATGGAATTAGAATATATATTATTTGTCCCGGACCGACTGCAACTCCTTTGAGAAAACTTATTGCTCCGGAAGAAAACCCAAAAGAAATAATGCAAGCAATTGGTGTTGCTAAGGCTATTATTTTGTGTATAGGAGACGAAATGAATTTAATGGAAGGACAAACTATCATTGTAAAAGATAGAATTAAATAATTTTTTTTTATTGATTATCAGACTTTTATAATAAATAAAAAAAATAGTTTAAAAAAAATTTGTTTTATAAAAATAAAAGAATTTTATTTGCGTCGTCTTATGGGAAGATACCAAAGCGGTCAAATGGGGTAGACTGTAAATCTATTGGCTTCGCCTTCGGAGGTTCGAATCCTCCTCTTCCCACAAGCAAGTTCTTAAAGTTTTGAGATTTTTAAAAATTGCGAAAGTAGCTCAGTCGGTAGAGCGTCAGCCTTCCAAGCTGAAGGTCGCGGGTTCGAACCTCGTCTTTCGCTCAATTTTGCCAACATAGCTCAGCTGGTCAGAGCAGCTGATTTGTAATCAGCAGGTCGTCGGTTCGAATCCGTCTGTTGGCTCAATCTCAAATTAAAAAAACCAAAGAATAATATTTTATTCTTTGGTTTTTTTATAAAAAATTTTTTCAAAAAAACGACAAAATTTTAACATTTTTTAATTTTAATAAATAAAAATTTTTTCAAAAATCGTTCAAAATTTTAATATTTTTAAATTTCAAAATAAAAAAATTTTTTTCAAAAATCGTCCAAAATTTCAACATTTTATAATTTCAAAATAAAAAAAAATTTTTTCAAAAATCGTCCAAAATTTTAATATTTTTAAATTTCAAAATAAAAAAAATTTTTTTTCAAAAATCGTCCAAAATTTTAATATTTTATAATTTAAAAATAAAAAAAATTTTTTTCAAAAATCGTCCAAAATTTTAATATTTTTTAATTTCAAAATAAAAATTTTTTTTCAAAAA
>JAOZVH010000060.1:7246-16211 GCA_029938235.1 Bacteroidales bacterium | reverse complement strand
TTTTTTAATAATTTGATTTTTTTTTTAATTTTGAATAAAATTTAAAAAATTATGTCTTTTTTATTATTTGAAGAAATTGTTTTTGGTCCTGTTTTAAGTAGAAGACTTGGAGTCTCTCTTGGAATTAATTTGCTTCCAACAAATTATAAATTATGCAATTTTAATTGTATTTATTGCGAATGTGGCTGGACATATAAAAATAAAATTAAAAATTCTAAATTTCCATCTGTAGAAAAAGTAAAAATTGCTTTGGAAAAAAAATTATCTGAAATGGTAAATAATAATTCAATTTTAGATAGCATTACTTTTGCAGGAAACGGCGAACCAAGTTTGCATCCGGATTTTGAGGAAATTATAGATAATGTAATAAAAATTAAAAACAAATATTTCGAAAAATCTAAAATTTCTGTGCTTTCAAATGCAAGTATGTTGCATAAACAGTCTGTTGTTTCTGCTTTAAAAAAAGTTGATAACAATATTTTGAAATTAGATGGAGCATTTGAAAAAACCATTTGTAAAATTAATAAACCATCTTACAATTTTAATTTAAAAAAATTATTAGAACAATTTAAAAGTTTCGAAGGAAATTTAATCATACAAACTTTATTTTTAAAAGGTTTTCATAAAAATGAAGAAATTAACAATACAAAAGATGAGGAAATAGAAGAATGGTTAAATTTATTAAAAATAATAAAACCGAAAAAAGTAATGGTTTACACCATTGCGAGAAATACTCCGGAAAGCAATTTAGGAAAAATTGACGATGAAAAAATTAAAGAAATTTGTAATAAATTAAAAAAACTTGGTTTTAATTTTTAATTTCAAAAAAAAATAAATGAAAAAAATATTTTTTTTTCTTATATTAATTATTATTTTTAATAAAATATATTCTCAAAAAGATTTTGATAATTATAAAAATAATAAAGATTCCTTAGAATTTTCTTGTACCGAAAATTGTATGTCTGGTTGTTTAAGTGGATTTTCTCTTGGTTTAATAGAAAAACTTTTGAATCATCATATAGAATTAATAGATAAAAGAGATAGTTTAACTTTTGTTACTTCTGCAGATTTTAATATCAATTTTGCATCAAATTTAAAAAATAAATTTATTACTAATCCGTCTTTTTCTGCTAGATGGGGAGTTTTTACTTTTTATACTCGTTTAAATTATATCTCTGATTTTAAGGAATTTAAAGATGCAAATTTTTTAAATATTGAAGCTATGATTTTGGGTTTTTCTTTTATTCCACGAGAAAATATAAATTTTTGTATGGGAACAGGTTTTTTTTATGACCAAATTTCTGAGCAAATGTATAATGAAAATTTTTTAAATTTATCAAGTTTTTTATCAAAAAAAAAAATAATTTTTAATATAGAAATAAAATATGTTTATGATTTTAGCGTTCAAGAAGAGATATTTATAGATTTTTATTCGGCTCTAAATTATAAGTTTTACGATAAAAATCAAAAAAAAATTTATTTTACAATAGGAGGATTTTATCAAAACTTCTATAAAAATTTTGATATTTTTGCTATAAAAACAGGAATAAATTTTAATTTTTATTAAAAAAAATTTTTTTTTAATTTGTTTTTTAATAAAAAATATTTATTTTTGTAAAATTATTTTTTTAATTTAAATTATAAATAAAAAAATTTATGAAAAAGAATTTACTTTTACTTTTAGTAATGGTGTTCTCTATTAGTCTTTTTGCACAGAAAAAGAATAATAAATTTCAGACACCAAAAGCAAAGAAAGAAAGATTTGCAAATAATCCATTGCAAAAAGATATTGTACGTTTTACAAGTCCGCAATTTATAAAGAAGTCTTCTATGCTAATTGCAGAAACAAGTGCTGAGATATCTATTGGAGCAACTTTTTACGATTTGCAAACGAACACTTGTGTTGATAATAGCAGATTAGTTTATACTCCGGATGGTAAAATTTCTGCAGTTTGGACTATGGGACACTCAAATGGTTCTTCAAATGAATATCCAGCAAGAGGAACAGGTTACAATCATTTTGATGGTTCGGCTTGGTTACACGCACAAGGAGAAGGTTTATTTACAATGCCAGCCTTAGAGCAAGATTTTGATCTTGAATATAGAACTGGATGGCCATCTATGGCAGTAACAAATACTACAGAATTTATTTTTCCGCATCTTGCAGAAAGTAGAGAATGTGATGGTTTACCTTATTTAAGAAGAGATTTAGATGGAGGAGAATGGGAACAAATTATTTTAGAATCAGGTATTTATTCAAATGATGATACTGGAATAGATGATATGTTAGATTTACTATGGCCAAGAGCAACTGCTGGTGGTGCAGATGGAAATTCTATACATTTAATCGCTGTAACTGAATATGACGAAGAAGAAGGACATATGTATCTTGAACAAGATAGAACATTAGTTTATTATCGTTCTACTGATAATGGAGAAACATGGGATGATGCAAAAACATTTCCTTTGATAGCCGACAGTACTTTCAGAAGTTTTATGAGCGGAGATAATTATTCTATAAGTGCAAATGGTGATCATATTGCTGTTGCTTATTTCGACAAATGGTACACAACTGCTGTTAGTATCTCTCATGATAATGGTGATACTTGGGAAACTAAAATAGTAGCAAAATTTCCTGTTGATCCAGATGTATTTTTTGGTATGGGAGATGATAGTAACGGAACATTAATAGATGTAGATAGTGATGGTGTTTATGATGTAATAAGAACAATAGATGGCGTTGGAAATGTATTGATTGATGACAATGGTAAAGTTCATATGTTTTTTGGTACTAGTTGTGTTTTTGATGATGACGAAGAACCTGGGACATATTATTATCCAACTATTGATGGTTTATATTACTGGAATGAAGACATGGGAGAACCTGTACTTCCTCCGGAAAATTATAATCCTGCAGAATGGGTAGAAAGTGAATATTTTGCAAAAAATTTTATCGAAGATAGATGGCTAATTACAGTTATGGACCCATCAGAATACACTCCTCCACAAGAAGGTGAAGCTTACATAGATACTTTAACACTCAGAGAATATTGGGAAACAGTAGATCCTACTAATGTGGTAGAAGATGAAGATTATTTTAAATTAACATCTAATGCCATTCCAATTTTATTTTCAGAAGTAGATAGTATACATTTTAATGGAGACACTCTTATCACCTCAGCAAATATGAGAGATACTATTTCTGCTTTTGCTTATGGGAAATCTGATGAACATTCTGATTATCCAGGAAGATCTTTAATTGGTATGATGACATCTGGAATAGATGCATCAGGAAATATTTTTCTTGCTTATTCTGCAACTATGGATACATCAAATGTACATAGTGTTACACAAATGTCTCATAAACACGTTTTTGTAGCATCTCATAATGTAAATCACGCAGATGGTGTTTGGAGTACTCCTATAGATCTTACTAGTGAAAATAATTTTAATTTTGAAGAAGGAGTTTTTCCTGTTATAGCAAGACATGTTGATGATAAAGTGAGAGTTATGTATTTATCAAGTGAGCATACAAGTGTAGGTGAAGGAACACATAATGATGGAGACGTTTATCTTGTGGAACAAAATTTAAATAAATTTGTAACTGTTGATGTTGCAGATTTTGATAATGATATTATTGTTGGCATTAATAAGCCAGAAGCTGATATCACAAAAATTGATTTTTATCCAAATCCTATAAAAGATAATTTTACTATTAAATTTAATGTAAAAGAAAAATCTAATATAAATATCAAATTAAACAACATTGTTGGACAAAATGTAATGACACTTGAAAATGCAAATTTCAAAGGTTCTTATAATAAAACGTTCAGTGATATTGAAAATTTAAAAAATGGTGTTTATTTCTTAGAAATAAAAATTGGAAATGAAACTCAAACACAAAAATTAATTATTAATAAATAATTTTTAATTTTTTTATAAAAAAAAAACCTCAAAATTTTTGAGGTTTTTTTTTATAAAAAAATATTTTTGCTAATTTTTGGAACAATTTTTAAATTCTCAGAAATCTCAAATAATGTTTTTATTGCTTTTTTACCATAAAGAGACAAATTTTTTGTGTAATTATTAACATATAAATCAATATGTTTGTAGATTATATCTTCACTCATTTCCTGCGAATATTTTTTTATAAAAGCAAAACTTTCCTTAGGATTTGCAAAAGCAAAATCTACACTTCTTTTTAAAACTCTATTGATTTTTAATTGTAAATCTATGTTTAATTTATTATTTACAACTATTGCTCCCAGAGGAATTGGCATTTTGGTTTTATTTTCCCAAAATTCTCCTAAATCTACAATTTTTTTCAGATTTCTTTTTTTATAAGTAAATCTGTTTTCGTGAATAATTAAACCTGCATCAACTTTATCAGAAATTATTGCATTTTCTATTTCAGAAAATAGAAATTCTTTTTTATTTTTTGCTTCTGGAAATGCAATTTTTAACAATAAATTTGCTGTGGTTTTTTCGCCGGGAATTGCAATTTTTATGTCATTAATTTCTTCTAAGGAAATGTTTTTTTTACTAATTAAAATAGGTCCATTTTTATAACCAATTGCACTTCCATAATCAAGAATTGTATAATCTTCACTAAGATAACAATAAGCATGATAGCTCATTTTTACAATATCTATATTTTTTTTTAATGCTTTATAATTTAATTCTTCAACATCAGCAAGAATTAATTCAAATTTTAAACCCTCAGTATCTATTTTATGGTGCAACATTGCATCAAAAATAAATGTATCATTTGGACAAGTAGAAAACCCAAGTTTTAATTTCATTTTTTATATTTTATAATTTTTCAAAAATATAAAAATTTCAATGTTTTTTCATTTTTGAAAAAAAAAAATTTTTTTTTAAAAACGTCCAAAATTTCAATATTTTTTCATTTCAAATTAAAAAAATTTTTTTTCAAATTCGTCCAAAATTTCAATATTTTTCATTTCAAATTAAAAAAAATTTTTTCAAATTCGTCCAAAATTTCAATGTTTTTTATTTTTGAAATAAAAAAATTTTTTCAAAAAACGTCCAAAATTTCAATATTTTTTCATTTCGAATTAAAAAAAAATTTTTCCAAAAAACGCCAATTTTTTTAACATTTTTAAATTAAAAAAAATACTATAAGCTATAAATTCATCATTCCTAATTAAAAATTGTCCTTACAATATTTTATTTCGTTTATATTTCGTAGACGAAAAATATTATTTCCTACAGCTTTTATGTTTAGATTATCCTTAGTAATGCAATTACCTTTTTTATCATAAAGTGCAAATAATTTGTTTATTTCATAAGATGCAAGACCTTCTGAAAAATCATTTATTCTTTCAACAAACTCTGTATTATCATTTATAACATTTTTTTTTGTAAAAATCTTACTGTTTTTTTTACGACTTCTTTCTCTTTCAGAGAAAACTAAACAATCTTTATCATTTCTAGTCAGCACAAAATCTTTAAAATATGTTTCAAAATTAGAATAATTAACAATAAAATCTCCTTTTGAATTAATTAAAGCATATCTCTTATTTTTACTTTCCAAAGTAAAATTATTCGTTCTTTTATTTAGCGTTATTGCTTTAAATTTTGGTTTTATAAAATATTTTCCTTTTGTATTTATTATTCCATAATATTTCCCTTTTTTTAATATGGATAAACCATTATGAAAACTAGTGCAACTTTCAAATTTTGCTTTAATTTTAATTTTTTCATTTTTGTCTATAAAACAAAATGCTTTATATTTTTTTAAGCCAAAAAATAATTTTCTTTCTACATAAGTAAAGGCAAGTCCGTCATTGAAATTTCCAACTTTTTGATATTTTGGTTCAATAACAAAATTTCCTAAAGTATCAATAAAACCCCAACCATCTATCGTTTTTACTTTTGAAAGATTTTCTCTGAAATCATTAACTTTTAGAAAGTTAAAATTACAAATTAATTCGCCAGATTTATTTATAAAATTATATTTGTTTTTATCTATTTTAATACTTGCTCTTCCATTTTTAAAATTTCCAGCTTTATAAAAATTATGTTTTATTTTCATAAACTCATTTGTATCTATGTAACCGAAAATATTTTCTTTGAATTTAGTTTTTGTTATAAAAAATATGTCATTGTTATAAATATAATTTATATCGTTAAATTTTATATCTATAATTATATTTCCTATTGAATCAATAACTCCCCATTTATTCTTCATTCTCACTTTGTAGTACGGAATATCTGCCCATTTTTTTGTTGATTTATCTATAAAATATTTTATTTCGTCATAAATAAAATCTATTTTTATAAAATCATCTTTTGATATAACACCCCATTTTTCATCTTTTTGTGCAATAAACTCTCTTCTAAAAGTTTTTTGTAAAAACTTATATTTTGGCTCGACAACAAAATTTCCAGTAGAATCTATTATTCCCCATTTTCCTTCATGGCAAAATGCATCACTGGAAAAAAACGAAGATAAACCATTATAATTGAAATTCGGAACTTGCAACAAATATTTTTTATTTTCTTCCCAATATTCATAGTTATAGTTATTTTCAAAAATAACTATTTTCCCACCTTTATTTGCTCTTGTGTAATTTTGAGAAAAATCATCAACAAAACTAAGTTTTTTAACAATTTCAGCATTTTTATTTATTAAGACAGATTTACCATACATGTCAAAGCATCGTGCAATTGGAGATATTTTGAAATCTTCAAGATTTATAACAATATATTTTGCTGGTAAAAGAATTTTCCATTTTTTTTCATTTACAATTCCATATAAATTTTCACGAAAAATTATACGGTCATAATATTTTTTAATATAATTTATTTTTGTTAGAGTAAGAGCTTTATTCTCAAAAAGATATTTCCTATATCCGTGAAATTTATAATTAATAATTGCTCCTCCTTTATGTGTAAATAAACCCCATGTTTTTGTTTCTTTCCTATATTCCCAAGAAAAAAATTTTTTTCTTTCATAATTTAATTTTAATTTTAAATTTAACGAAAATATTTAATTTTTATTGAAAAAAATATTTTATTTAGGATAAAAAATTTTTTTCAAAAAATGACGTTTTTTTAATAAAAAAATTATGAAAAATAATAAAACTCTAAAAATTGGTTCTTCTAATTTTAAAATGATAATTGAAGGAAATCATTATTTTGTAGATAAAACTGCATTAATTTATGAATTTTTTTACACTCAAGATGATGTTAATTTAATGACTCGTCCACGCCGCTTTGGCAAGACTTTAAATTTGTCTATGCTTGATTATTTTTTTAATATCAATAATGATATAAATAAAAATTTATTTGAGGAATTTGAAATATCTAAAAATAAAGATTTTTGCGAAAAAAATCAAAATAAATATCCTGTAATTAATCTTACTTTGAAAGATATTGATGAAAATAATTGGGAGGATTGTTTTGAAGCTTTAAAAGATTTGATTTCTAAATTATATAAAAATTTCATATTCCTTCTAAATTCAGAAAAAATGATGGATTATGAAAAAGAAATTTTTATGAAAATAATTAGACGTTCAGCGAAAAGAATTGACTTTAAAAACAGTCTTTCAGATCTAAGCGAATATCTTAGAAAGCATTTTAATAAAAAAGTCATTATTCTAGTTGATGAATATGATGCTCCCATAATCAAAGCTTTTAGAAATTCTAATTATGAAAATGAAAAAACATATTACAATAATGTAATAAATTTTATGCAAACATTTCTTGGAAAAACCTTCAAAGGCAATGAAGAAAATTTGCAAAAGGGAATGTTAACTGGTGTTATGCGTGTGGGACGAGAAAGCATTTTTTCCAAATGGAATAATTTAAAAGTTTTTTCCATAACTTCGCCATATTTCTCAGATAAATTTGGTTTTACAGAAAAAGAAACTAAAAAAATATTAAAATATTTTTCTTTGGAAAATAATTATTCCGGAGTGAAAAAATGGTATGACGGTTATACTTTTGGAGATACAAGTGTAATTTATAATCCTTGGTCAATAGTAAATTATATCGCTTATAAAGAGGAAGGTTTCAAAGCTCACTGGGTGAATACAAGTTCTGACACTTTAATAAGAGAAAAAGTTATAGAAGTTGGCATAGAAAAAGATTTTAAAAAACTTTTATCCGGAGGAAAATTAGAAAAACAATTGCATGAAAGTTTTGTTTTTCAAGATTTTGAAAAAAAAAAAGAGTTAATATGGACTTTACTAACTTACAGTGGATATTTGACACAAATAAAAAAGACAAAGCATAATAATTATGAATTGAAAATTCCAAATTATGAAGTTAATACTTTGTTTAAGGATATAGTTGTTGATTGGTTCGAAATAAAATATGAGTTAAAACAAGAATTATTAGTTACCACAGCGAATCATCTTATTAATAATAGAATTACAGAATTTGAAAGTGGTTTTAGAAAAATTATTGGAAATACAATCAGCTATTTTGATAAAGGCGGCGAACCAGAAAGAATTTATCATGTTTATACGCTGGGTTTACTTTCTATTTTATCCGACGATTACATAATAAAATCTAATGGCGAATCCGGAGACGGAAGATATGATATTTTATTAATTCCTTTCGATAGAACAAAATCTGGCATAGTGATAGAATTTAAGCAAATTAAAAAAAGACATAATGAAAAAGATGAAACTTTCAAAAAACGTATAAATAAAAGTCTCATAAAAGCAAAAGAGCAAATCAATGAAAATCAATATTATAAAGAATTAATTGCAAATAAAATTAAGGAAAATAATATTATTAAAATTCCAATTGTTTTTGCGGGAAAAAATCCATATATAAATTTATTAAAATAAAAATAATTTTTTCAAAAAAATGACGTTTTTTTAATAAAAAAAGATTATGAAAAATAATAAAACTTTAGAGATAGGAATTTCGGACTTTAAAATGATAATTGAAGGAAATCATTATTTTGTAGATAAAACTGCATTAATTT
>JAOZVH010000060.1:0-7146 GCA_029938235.1 Bacteroidales bacterium | reverse complement strand
CATATATAAATTTATTAAAATAAAAATAATTTTTTCAAAAAAATGACGTTTTTTTTAATAAAAAAATTATTGAAATGTCATTTTTTATTTATTATAAATAGGCAATTTAACAAAAAATGTTGTTCCTATATTAATTTTTGTTTCGAACCAAATTTTTCCATTTGCACTTTCAATTATATTTTTCACTATTGCAAGTCCCATTCCCATACCACTACTTTTTGTTGTAAAGTTAGGTCTAAATAATTTTTCCTTTACTTCGTCATTAATTCCTGCTCCATTATCTTGTAATTGAGTTATAACAAATTCTTCGTCTTTTTCCAGATAAACATTAATTCTTCCTTTTTTGTCTTCCGGAACTGCTTGAATTCCATTTTTTATTAAATTAATAAAAACTCTTGTTATCTGTTCTTTATCTGCAAAAACATTTATTTCTTTATCTCTAAAAAGTGTTAAAATTTTCACTTCTTCATTTTCAAATAATCTGACAGTATCATTTAAAACTTCAACTATATTAAAAACTGTATTATTTGCTTTTGGCATTTTTGCAAAATTAGAAAATTCCGTAGCAATTTTAGAAAGTGCATTAACTTGTTCAATAATATTTTTTGATGTTCTTTTTAAACGCATTTCAAAATTGGCATCTTTATTTTCCCAAGACCTTAGAAGCATTTGAATGTGTAATTTCATAGGAGTTAGAGGATTTTTTATCTCATGTGCAATTTGTTTTGCCATTTCTCGCCAAGCACTTTCTCGCTCAGATTGAGAAAGTAATTCTATATTTTTCTCTAATTCTATTAACATACGATTATATTCTTTTACTAGATCGCCAACTTCATCTTTTCCATTATATTCTATTTTTTCATAAGTTTTCAATTTAATATTTTTAAATTTTTCTTGTATCAAAGCAAGTGGACGAGTAATTTTATTTGAAATAAAAACAGCAATCATGCTACTTAGCAAAATTAAAAAAACATATAAATTAATTTCGGCAACTATTAAATTACTAATTTCTTCTTCTAATAAATTTTGTTTTGTAAAATAAGGTAAACACAAATATGCAAGAACTTTATTTTTATTATTTATCAAAGGAGTATAAGCAGAAATATAATCTAACTCTCCAATATTTTCATTATGAATGAAAACAGTTTTTTTCTCTAAAATAATTTTTCTATAAACTGTTGGATGTATTTTTAAACTCATCAAACCTCTATCGAAAATTTCATTTCTAGAGGAAGCCATTAAATTTCCATCGGTATCATACAAATGAATATCTGTATAAAAAATTCCAGCAAATTTTCTTAATAATTCATCTAAACTTTCATAATCATCTGAAAACCATATTTTTGGAATTTTTTTCAAGTGAATAAAACTATGCTCTAATTCTATCAAAACTGACTGAATTTTTTCTTTTAAATTAGAAACTTGTTTTTTTTCATATTGTTTTGTATTATAAAAAATCGTTGCACTGGTAATTAAAATGGAAGAAAAAAGTAATATGAAAATTATTGCTATTTGCATTTTTATTTTAAAATTCAAATGAAAATGAAAATGAAAATTTTTCCTACGATAAAATTTACCCAAAATCATAAAAATTAATAATACAAAATGAAAAAATGCAAATATGTAGGAAAAAGAAATTAGAATATCTAAAAAATTCCTTTTTAATTTACTAACAATAATTGTATTATTTTCACTAAAATTATAAATTAAATGGTTATAATCATCTAAATCAAAAAAGTAATATTCTTTATCTTTACGTTTATAAATCTCTCTGTCAAGACTGTATGAAAAATGTCCTGTTTTACTTACAAGGTAATTATTTTTATATTTTGCAAAAGAATATTTTTTTAAATTTGATTTTTTAATTGTTTTTTTATTCAAAAGTAATTCTGGATAGCCTAATTCTTCATTTACTAATTTTGAATTTAAAAGAATAAATAAAGAAATAAATTTTTCTTCTTTATAGAAATATTCAAATTCGAATTTTCCAAAATAACTTATTCGTCCATTAACATTATCAAGAAAATAAAAATCAGAATTAAATAATTTAATTCCTTGCAACTTTTTTATTCCATCATAAAAATTATAACAATCTTTAGCTTTTTCTCTTGGATTTAGCAAAATGCTATCAACAGATGTACAAATACTAATTTCTAAATTATATTTTTCCAAATAAAGATTAAAATATTTCTTTTGTAAAAAATTTAAAAGACTGTCAATTTTTTCATTATGAAATTGTAAATAATATTTTACGTAATCATCTTTTTTTAATTTGTTGGAAATATCTTCAAGCAAATATTCGGCAATTGGGTCTTTTTCCGTACCTCGATTTTCTGCAAGAACAATGCGGCGTTTTTTTTCTTTTATCTCTGTTTTTTCTGAAATAAAAGAAACCGTATATAATGAAATTAATGAAATTATTAAAATATTTTTTGAATAATTATATTTTATATTCTTGTAATTAAAATAAATTACGATTTCTATCAAAATTATTAAAAATAAAATAGAATAAAAATTTATCTCATAATTTATAAAATATAAAAGAATGTAAAAAATTAAATTTAATATAATTTGTAAAAAAGTAAATTTTAAAAGATCAATTTTGTTCTTTATATAAAAAGTGAACTTTTTTATTAAGAATATTAAAGAAAAAAACAGTAAAAAAAATATAAATAAAGATGCTAATGTAGAAATACTTAAATCTAAAACATTATAAAATTCAAAAGAAACACTGGATTTTTCTATTAAATTTTTGAAAATATAATATATTAGGAAAAAAGATAAAAAGAAAATAATTATTCCTATTGAAGCGATAAAAAATTTGAAAAATTTGTTTTTTTTTTTAAAAAAATTTGAAATCTTTTTTTTGTATCTTTTAAAAATTGATAAAAGAATATCATAAAAAATATTAAATTCAAAATAAAATCTCCTATGGAATTAAAACCAACATATAAACCAAAATATTGAGGTTCGAATAGTTCTATAAAATCAAATATCATAGGAAATTTAAAATATATCATAAAAAACCTTGTGAAAAACAAAATCATTCCTAATGCAAGAAATTTTAAAATTAAAAGACTTGAATTTTTTGCTTTCCAATGAAAAAAAAATTTATTTATGGAAAAAAACAATAAAAATAATGCTATTAAATAAATTATAATAATAAGATAAGGTTTTAAAACACTACTTCCAAGTTTTTTACTTGGATGTAAAGAAAATAAATAATTATTATTTTTATCATAAAATGGTATTGCTTGCGTATCTTCGAAAAGTGAAATTGCAACAGAATTTTCAATGTCAAAATCTTTATGAAAAGAATTTTTTAAAAATTTATTTTCGTAAGGAAATTGTGTTTTTATTAAAAACATCGAAATGGTTTTTATATTTTGTGCACTTGCAATATCTATGTGATACCAAGCATTTTGCAATTTTATTATCTCTGTATTTGGTTGAAAATCAGAGAAAAAAATCGGTATAGGTATATGATTTGCAGACCAATATTTTAAACTATCATTTTTATAAATAAAAAAATAAAATCCAGATTCATTTAAGTTTTTTAAATTGTTTTCATTTTCTATTTTATCCCAAATATTTTTTTCATCTTTATCAAAAGAATTTATTTTTTTTACGATATTATTACTTAAATTTTTTAATTGATTTTGTTTATTATAAAAAATTTTTGCGAAATGACTTATATTAATTTCTTCTGTATTTTTTTTTAAAAAACTCTGCTCTCCTCCCATAGCAAGTGATAAAATCGCAAAAGAAATTAGAAAATATCTTAATTTAAAAATTAAATCTTTCATAAAATTTTAATTTTTTTAATTTTTTTATTATACAATATCATTATTTGTCAATAATAATGCCAATGAAAAATTCAAAAAAACAACAATTTTATAAAAAAATTTTTTTTAATTAAAAAAACAATAAAAAAATTGTCGTTTTTTTTTAATTAAAAAAAAATATTAAAATTTCGACGATTTTTTTGAAAAAAAATTCCATAATACAAACCCAAAATTTTAATGTTTTTATGAAAAAGTTTTTTATAAATTATAAAATTCGTAAAAAAATTAAAATTTTGGACGATTTTTGAAAAAAAATTTTTTTTATTTCGAAATTTTAAATATTTAAAATTTTGGACGATTTTTGAAAAAATTTTTTTTATTTCGAAATTTTAAATATTTAAAATTTTGGACGATTTTTGAAAAAATTTTTTTTTATTTCGAAATTTAAATATTTAAAATTTTGGACGATTTTTGAAAAAAAATTTTTTTTTCAAAAATCAAAAATGTTGAAAATTTTGGCATTTTTTGAAAAATTTTTTTTTAATTAAATCTTAAAATTTTGGCGGTTTTTGAAATTTTTTTTTTAATTTCCCCATAAAATTTTAAAAATTCATTTTTTTAAAAATTTTTTTTAATTTTGCAAAAAATTTAAAAAATGACAAAAAAAAAGATACAAAGACTTTTTATTTATACAATTTGGAGTATATTTTTCTTAGGAATATTTTCAATAACGACAATATTTTTTTTAATTTCAAATGATAAATTGGGTTTTATGCCTTCTTTTGAAGAATTAGAAAATCCTAAAAGTAATCTCGCATCTGAAATTTATTCCTCTGATAATAAATTACTTGGAAAATATTATATTCAAAATAGAAGTTTTTGTTTAAAGAAAGATATTTCTAATAATGTAATTGACGCTTTAATTGCAACAGAAGATATTAGGTTTTATGAGCATTCTGGTATAGATATTAAAGCTTTATTTCGTGTTGCTTATGGTGTTTTTATAGGTAAATCAAAAGGTGGAGGAAGCACAATCACTCAACAACTTGCAAAAAATCTCTTCAAAAGAGATACAACAAGATACAATACAAAAATTTCTCGTACTGTAAATATGGTTATTATAAAATTTAAAGAATGGGTAACTTCTGTAAAATTAGAAAGAAATTATACTAAGGATGAAATTTTAACTATGTATTTGAACACTGTTGATTTTGGTTCTCATGCTTTTGGGATAAAAGCAGCAGCAAGAACTTTTTTTAATACAACAACAGACAGTTTAAAAATAGAAGAAGCTTCGGTTTTAATAGGTTTATTGAAAGCACCAACTTTTTACAGTCCATTAGACCCAAGACATAAAGAAGATTTTTTGAGGATAAAAAGACAAAAACGTTCAAAAAGAAGAAGAAATGTCGTAATGAAACAAATGTTAAAATACGGTTTTTTGGAAAAAAAACAATACGATTCATTGTCAAAAATGAATATCAAATTAAATTACAATCTTCAGACACATAACAAAGGACTTTCAACTTATTTTAGAGAATATCTAAGAATAACTTTAAATGCAAAAGAACCAAAAAAAGAAAATTATCCATCTTATTTAACACAAAAATTTAAAGAAGATTCTGTAGAATGGAAAAATAATCCAATTTTTGGATGGTGTAAAAAGAATAAAAAATCTGACGGAAATTTTTATAATTTATATAAAGATGGTATAAAAATCTATACGACTATAGATTCACGTATGCAAAAATATGCAGAAGAAGCTATGGAATTACATTTATCAAAAGACCTACAAAAAGAGTTCTTCAAAGAACAAAAAGGTAGAAAAAAAGCACCTTTTTCTTGGCATTTAAGTGAAGACGATATAAAAAGAATTTTAAAATTGGAAATGCGTCGTAGTGAGCGATATAGAGTTCATAAAAAAAATAATATGTCAAAATCAAAAATATGGAAACAATTTAATATCCCAACAAAAATGAAAGTTTTTTCTTGGGATGGTGAAATAGATACGATTATGACTCCTATGGATTCTATACGTTATTATAAATATTTTTTACATTCCGGAGTAATGTCTATGGATGTTGAAACTGGACATGTTAAGGCTTATGTTGGTGGAATAAATTATAAACATTTTAAATTTGATAATGTAAAAGTAAGTAAACGTCAAGTTGGTTCTACTTTTAAACCGTTTTTATATACACTTGCTATGCAGGAAGGTTTGTCACCTTGTTATAAAGTTCCGAATATTTCTGTAACATTTCAAATGCCTGAGGGTCAAAATGATTGGACACCGGCGAACTCGTCTGATGCAAAAGAAGGTAAAATGGTTACTTTAAAATGGGGTTTAGCAAATTCCATTAATAATATTTCTGCTTGGTTGATGAAACGTTATACTCCAGATGCGGTTATAAAAATTGCCAGAAAAATGGGAATTATTAGTCCAATAGATAGAGTACCAGCAATTTGTCTTGGAACGCCGGAAATTTCTCTTTATGAAATGGTTGGTGCTTATGGTTCTTTTGTAAATAATGGAATTTATACAAAACCAATTTTTATTACAAAAATAGAAGATAAAAATGGAAATGTAATAGGAAATAACATGAAAGCTAAGAAAACTGAAGCAATAAATAAAGAAACAGCATATTCTATGTTGCAATTATTACAAGGAGTAACAAATTCAGGAACAAGTATAAGACTTAGACGCAGGTCAGATAGTATAAGATATAATTTACAAAATCCTATCGCAGGAAAAACAGGTACAACACAAAATCAATCTGACGGATGGTTTATGGGGCTAACACCAGAATTAATTACAGGAGTTTGGGTCGGAGGCGAAGTAAGAAGCATCCATTTTAGAGGAATTAGACTTGGACAAGGAGCAAATATGGCACTTCCAATTTTTGGAATTTATATGAATAAAGTTTATAAAGATTCTACTTTAGGCTATTCCAAAAATATAGATTTTGAAAAACCAGATGGAATAGATATGAATTTTGATTGTAATGAATATGAAAAACAAAAAGTAAATAAAGAAAAAAATGATAATGGTAATTTTGACGATAATCAATTTAATGATTAAAATATGCTAAATTTAAAAAATTTTCTCATTTTTGAAAAAAAAAATTTTTTTTAATTGAAATTTAAAAATATTAAAATTTTGGACGATTTTTGAAAAATATTTTTTTTTAATTGAAATTTAAAAATATTAAAATTTTGGACGAATTTTGAAAAATATTTTTTTTAATTGAAATTTAAAAATATTAAAATTTTGGACGAATTTTGAAAAATATTTTTTTTATTTGAAATTTTTTTTTAATTGAAATTTAAAAATATTAAAATTTTGGACGATTTTTGAAAAATA
>JAOZVH010000253.1 GCA_029938235.1 Bacteroidales bacterium | reverse complement strand
AGCATTTCTTATTTCATTAGGCGAAATAGAATTTTTATCTTCAAAATACTTCTCTAATAAATCATCATCAAAATCGGCTACTGCTTCTATTAAATTATCTCTTAACTCCTCTGTTTGTTCTTCTAATTCCTTAGGAATATCAATAACTTCATATTTAACTCCTAAGGTTTCATCCTCTACCCAAACAATAGCATTCCTTTCTATAAGATTAACAACACCTATAAAATCTTCTTCTTCACCAATTGGAATTTGAAGAGCTATTGGATTAGCGTCAAATTTAGTTTTTATTTGTTCAATAACTTTAAAAAAATCAGCACCTGTCCTATCCATTTTATTTACAAATGCTAATCTCGGAACTTTATATTTATCAGCTTGTCTCCAAACAGTTTCAGACTGCGGCTCAACACCTCCAACTGCACAAAAAACAGCAATAGCACCGTCCAGAACACGAAGAGAACGCTCAACTTCGACAGTAAAATCTACGTGTCCAGGTGTATCGATAATATTAATTTTGTGCTTTATATTATTATTTGTCCAGAAAGTTGTAACTGCAGCTGAAGTAATTGTAATGCCTCTTTCTTGTTCTTGAACCATCCAATCCATCACAGCAGAACCATCATGTACTTCACCCATACGATGCGTTTTTCCTGTATAAAACAAAATACGTTCAGTCGTAGTTGTTTTACCAGCATCTATATGAGCCATAATACCAATATTACGGGTATATTTTAAATCTTGAGCCATAGTTTATAATTTTATCGGCTTATTATATTTTTTTCAAATTTATAAAAATCTGATAAACAAATTGAAATTTACTAAAATCTAAAATGAGCAAATGCTTTATTTGCTTCTGCCATTCTATGAGTATCTTCTTTTTTCTTAAAAGCACCTCCCTCAGAATTATAAGCAGCAACTATCTCTGTCGCAAGCTTTTCTGCCATGCTTCTTCCACTTCTCTTGCGAGAATAATAGATCATATTTTTAATACTTATAGAAACTTTCCTTTCGTCCCTTATTTCCATAGGAACTTGAAAAGTCGCTCCACCAACTCGTTTACTTTTTACTTCGACTGCTGGCGTAATATTATTTAATGATTTTTTCCAAATATCTATAGCAGAAGATTCTATCTTTTTTGTTCTTGAAGAAACTATATCAAGAGCATCATAAAAAATACCGTAAGCTACGCTTTTTTTTCCAGAAACCATTAAATCGTTTACAAATTTTGTTACAAGAATATCCTTATATTTTGGATCAGGTAATAAAATTCTTTTTTTTGGTTTTGCTTTTCTCATTATTCAAAAAATATATATTATTTCTTTTTATCTTTTTTCTTTTTAGTTCCGTATTTAGAGCGTCTTTGTGTGCGACCTTCAACTCCAGATGTATCTAAAGCACCTCTTATTAAATGGTAACGTACACCAGGTAAGTCTTTTACTCTGCCACCCCTAATTAAAACTATAGAATGTTCTTGCAAATTATGCCCTTCACCAGGAATATAAGCATTAACTTCTTTTCCATTAGTTAATCTAACTCTTGCAACTTTTCGCATTGCTGAATTAGGTTTCTTTGGTGTAGTTGTATAAACACGAACACAAACACCACGCTTTTGTGGACAAGATTCTAAAGCAGGAGACTTACTCTTATCTACTAATTTTTTACGTCCTTTTCTTATTAATTGCTGAATTGTTGGCATAAAAACATTATATCATTTTAAATCTTAATAAAAATTAAAGTGCAAAGATAAGTATATTTTTATTAAAAACAATTTTTTCTTAAAATTTTATGAAAAAAATTAAAAAAAAATTTTTTTTTCAATAATTGCCCAAAAATTTAATGTTTTTAAATTTTGAAATAAAAAAAAATTTTTCAAAAATCGTCCAAAATTTCAATGTTTTTAAATTGCAAAATAAAAAAATTTTTTCAATAATTGCCCAAAAATTTCAATATTTTTAAATTCCAAAATGAAAAAAATTTTTTTTCAAAATCGTCCAAAATTTCAATATTTTTAAATTGAAATAAAAATTTTTTTTCAAAAAAATCAAATATTTTAATATTTTTTTTGTAAAATATTAATTTTCATTAATTTTGAAATTATTTTTTAATTTTATAATGAAAAAAATAGCATTGATTTTTTTATTGATTTTTTGGATTATTATTATTATAATTTCAATTTTATGGAACTTTTTTTCAATAGAAGAAAATATTTTTAAATTAGCAGAAAAAAAAGGTTCTTCTTTTTTTGAAGAAATAGAAACCACAAGACTTTGGAATGCTTTACATGGAGGAGTTTATGTTCCCATCACAAAAGAAACTCAACCAAATAAATATCTTAAAATAAAAAATAGAGATATAATTACAATTGATAGTATCAAATTAACAAAAATAAATCCAGCCTTTATGACAAGGCAAATAGCCGAATTGGCAAAAAAACATAATGATATACAATATCATATTACAAGTTTAAACCCTATTAGACCGGAAAATAAAGCAGACCTATGGGAAACAAAAATTTTAAAATCTTTCAAAAAAAAATCTGATAAAATATTAGAAATTTCTAAATATAAAGGTTTAGAAGTATATCGTTATATGAAACCATTGATGATAAAAAAAACCTGTTTAAAATGTCACGGTGAACAGGGATACAAAATAGGTGATGTCAGGGGAGGAATTAGTGTTACTATGCCAGCTGATTTTTATAAAAAAACAGAGAGAAAACAAAAAACAAAAATTCTTGTTTTTCATTTTTTTATAATGCTCATTGGAATAATTGGAATATTTTTTTTAAAAAAAATATCAAATAAATATATATTTATTTTACAAAAAAAGAATGAAGAATATAAAATTGTAAATGAAAATTTGAATATCTCAAACGAAAAATTAAGAAGCCAACAGGAAGAAATTTTAAGACAAAAGAATAAAATTCTTTTTCAAAAAGAACAAATCTCCAAAAGTATTGATTATGCAGAAAATATACAAAAAGCAATTATGCCATCTAAAAAAGAAATGAATAAAAATTTTAAAACTTTTATCTTATATCGTCCAAAAGATATTGTTTCTGGTGATTTTTACTTTTTTACCGAAATAAAACGAAAAAATAAAAATCCTTATTTTTTTTATTCTGTTATAGATTGTTCCGGACATGGAGTACCCGGTGCTTTTATGTCAATGATAGCAAACACTTTATTGAAAGAAATTATTAATAATAATAAAATTTATGAACCAAATGAAATTTTTAATATGATGAACGAAGAAATTGGAACTATTCTTAGACAAAAAATAAGCGGAAATAAAGATGGAATGGACATTATTATGTGTAGAATGGAAAAAGTTTTTTCGGAAAATAAACAAAATTATAAAGTGAATATTGCATTTGCCGGAGCAAAAAGACCACTTTTTATTTATAATGAAAGCTCAAAAAAATTAAAAATAATAAAAGGAGATAGATGCAGTCTTGGTGGAAGACATACAAAAAAAATTGAATTTTCCATCAAAAATATTATTTTAAATAAAAATGATAAAATTTTTTTAACCTCAGATGGTTTAATAGACCAAAAAGGACAAATTACGAAAAAACGTTTTGGACGTTTAAAATTTGCAGAAACAATAATTAAAACAAATAATGAAAATATTGAAAAACAAGGAGAAGAAATAGAAAAAATATTTGATAATTTTAAAAAAAATGAAAATCAAAGAGATGATATTTGTATGCTAATAATTCATTTATAAAATGAATGAATTAAAAAAAAATTTTATAATTAAAAAAATTTTTTTTGAAAAACGACCAATTTTTAATGATTTTTTGTAATTTTCAAAAAAATTTTTTTTGAAAAAACGACAAAATTTTAATGATTTTTATAATTAAAAAAAAAATTTTTTGAAAAATCAGCAATTTTTTATGATTTTAAATTATTAAAAAAAAAATTTTTTTGAAAAATCAGCAATTTTTTATGATTTTAAATTATTAAAAAAAAATTTTTTTGAAAAAACGACAAAATTTTAATGATTTTTATAATTAAAAAAAAATTTTTTGAAAAATCGTCAATTTTTTATGATTTTTAATTATTAAAAAAAAATTTTTTTTGAAAAATCGTCAATTTTTTATGATTTTTAATAATTTAAAAAAAAAATTTTTTTTCAAAAACGCCAAAACCTTATGCGTCAAGCGTCCACGATGATTTCGTAACATCTATCGTTCAAGCGTGGACGCTTGATACATAAGGTTTTATCTAAAAATCGTAAAATTTTGAACGATTTTTGAAAAAAAATTTTTTTAACATTGGAGGTTGTTTTGTCGAAAAATCGTAAAATTTTTGCGTTTTTTGAAAAATTTTTTTATTTTGAAATTAAAAAATATTAAAATTTTGGACGATTTTTTGAAAAAATTTTTTTATTTTAAAAAATCATTAAAATTTTGTCGTTTTTTGGAAAAAATTTTTTTAACATTGGAGGTTTAAAAAAAACACCAATTTGTTTTATCTAAAAATCGTAAAATTTTTGCGTTTTTTGAAAAAATTTTTTATTTTGAAATTAAAAAAATATTGAAATTTTGGACGAATTTTGAAAAAAATTTAACATTTGTTTCTAATCAAATGTTGTATTTTTTAAAATGTTAAAATTTTGGACGATTTTTGAAAAAATTTTTTTTATTTTGAAATTAAAAAATATTAAAATTTTGGACGAATTTTG
>JAOZVH010000059.1 GCA_029938235.1 Bacteroidales bacterium | reverse complement strand
TACATCATAAGAAAAATCCCATTTTACCATACTAAATTGAGCGGATACCAATTTTTGAAAAAAATTTTTTTTGAAAAACGGCAATTTTTTAAGATTTTTTAAAATTTAAAAAAAAATCAAAAAAAGCGTATTTTTTAATGTTTTGAAATAAAATGAGATTTTGAAAATCAATATTCTAAAATCCATATTTTTTTAAAATTTTCTTTTTTTGAAATTTTTTTAATTTCTTCCTCAACATTTTCTAAATTTCTTATTTTATCAAATAAAACATAATATAAGTTTCTTGTTTCATTATAAGCAATTTTCAAATTTTGTTTTTCTTTTTTTAAATCCGTTGCATCTTTTTTTGAAAAAAATGTTGCCACAAGGAAATAATATGCACTTTCCAGTTTTTCTTTGTTTTCTAAATTTAATATTTTATCATTTTTCACACTATAAAAAATATTTTTTTCTATTAAATTTGATAATTTTTTTTTGTTCTTTTTATTTTCTTTTATAATTTCAGTAGTATCTAAATTAGCAAATTCTTCGTCTAAATTTTGCAAAGCAAATTCATTAAGATTATTTTTATTATCTAATTTTACTTCTGTAGTATCATCTAAATTAGCAAATTCTTCGTCTAAATTTTGCAAAGCAAATTCATTAAGATTATTTTTATTATCTAATTTTACTTCTGTAGTATCATCTAAATATGCAAATTCTTCGTCTAAATTTTTTAATTCTTCAGCTATTTCATTAAATTTTTTTGCTTTTTCTATTTCTTTTTTTAGGCTATCAATTTTTGATAAATAAAAAACAGGCTTTTTTTTATTTATATTTTTATTATCTTTCTTAATTTCCTTTTTAATATCTTTCTTAATATTATTTTTATCTTTTTTCAAAGAATCGCTTTTTATAGGTATAGGTCTAAAAAATTTTGTCATTTTCCATAAAAAATTATCTATATTTTTTGATATTTTTTGTTCTTTCTCTATTTTATTCTTTTTTTGTTTTTTAAACCAATTTCCCGGAGACAAAGTGTAATTTAAACCGAAAGAAAATCCTTTCATTTCAATCATTCTTGCAGAAACTCCAATTCTATCAAAGAAAAGAATATTTACTCCGGTATTAATTTTGTCAGAATCATATTCAAAAATAAAATTAATATTATTTTTATAATTCAAAGAAATTCCATAAAAAGTTCCCAATAAATAAGGATGATAACCTTCCTCTTTTATTTCTACACTTTTATCAACATTTAATTTTGTATCGAAAGCATATCCAAGATGTATTCCCCAATAAATATCTTTATTTTCACTTTTGAAATTTTTTGATGCAACCATATAAACAGCGGAAGAATATTTTGTATCAGTAGAAAATAAATCATGAGCTCCTAAGCTTATATCTGGCAATATTCTTTGTTCAGAAAATAATTTCAAACGTAATTTAAAAGAACGGTCGCCAATTCCATAATGAGAAGTTTTTCTTTTATCATTATTTTTAATCAATGAAGCAGTTATTTGCATAAAAGGCAAGAAGTTAACAGAAACAGAAGTGATATATTCATCATAACCTTTTCTAACAAAGGCATAATCAGAAGAAATTGTATTTACACTTATTGTAATATCTTTATCTTTCCCAAAATGTGCATTTGGAATTAAAATTAAACCTGAATTACCAGCCACAGATGTCATAGAATTAATAAGAATTTTATTATCTTTTTTTTCTTGCGAAAAAATAAAAAAACAAAAATTCAAACTAAAAAAAACAATTAAAAAATATTTATTTAACATAAAAAATAATTAAAATTATTGCAATAGTAATATTATTTTTTTTTGAAAAAATAAAAAAAAATGATTTTTTATTTGGATATTAAAAATTTATATTTATCTTTGCCCAAAATTGGCGAGGTAGCTCAGCTGGTTAGAGCGCATGATTCATAATCATGAGGTCGCGAGTTCAAGTCTCGCTTTCGCTACAAAAAATATTGTTTGCAAAAACAATATTTTTTTTTTCAAAAAATGATTTTTTTTTTTATTAAATTAAAATCTAAAAAAAAGATTTTTCATAAGAAATCATGAGAAAAATTTCAGCAAATTATATTTTTCCAATTTCTTCTTTACCATTAAAAAATGGAATTATCGTTTTAAATGATAAAAATAAAGTTATAGAAATTATTGATACAAAAGGAAATTTAAAAGAGATTGAAAATTTAGAATTTTATAATGGAATTATAACACCAGCTTTTGTAAATGCTCACTGTCATTTAGAGCTTTCATTTTTGAAAAACAAAATCAAAAAAAAACAATTACTTGGCAATTTTATTTTAAATTTAATAAAAGAAAGAAATAAGAATATAGAAAAAAATCTTATCTTAGATTTTATAAAAAAAGCAGATAATGAAATGAAAAAAAATGGAATTATTGCTGTTGGCGATATTTCTAATGAAGAAATTAGCTTTCCTGTGAAATCAAAAAGTAAAATTTTTTATCATAATTTTATAGAAATTTATTCTTTGGATAATTCTAAATCAGATTTAATTTTTGAAAAAGCAATTTTTTTTTTATCAAAAATATCAAAAAAATTTAAAAATTTGGTATTTTCAATAGTTCCACATTCTCCTTATTCTGTTTCTGATAATTTATTTGAAAAAATAAAAATATTTTCTCAAAAAAACAATAATATTATTTCTATTCACAATCAAGAAACTGAAAGTGAAAATGAATTGTTTTTTTCAAAATCTGGACATTTATATGACAGATTAAAAAAATTAAATTTGGATTTATCAAAATTTTCAAAAAAAGAAAAAACTTCCATAGAATTTTTTTTTCCAAAAATTTCAAAAAAAAACAATATTTTATTGGTTCATAATACTTTTACTTCAGAAAAAGACATTAATTTTTTAAAAAAACATTTAGAAAAAATATTTTTTGTTTTATGTCCCTCTTCAAATTTATTTATAGAAAATAAATTACCAAAAATTGATTTATTTTACAATAAAAATTTGAATGTAGCCATCGGAACCGATAGTCTTGCTTCTAATGAAAAATTATGTATTTTAGCAGAATTAAAAAGAATACAAAATAAATTTCCAGAAATACCATTGGAAACTTTATTAAAATGGGCAACAATAAATGGGGCAAAATCTTTAAATTTAAATGAAAATTTTGGACAAATAAAAGTTGGCAAAAGAGCATATTTAAACTTAATTGAAAATGTCGATTTAAAAAATATGAAATTAAAAAATACTAGTAAAATTAAAGTTTTAAACTTTTAATAAAAAAAATAAAAATAAAAAGTCATTTTAAAAAAAAAAATGATTTTTTTCAAAAAATTATTTATTTTTGTGAAAAATTAATAAAAAAATTATGTTTAAAAAATATGTTGCTGCTATTTCTGTTGTGGTTTTATTTATATCAATTTTCTTTATGGGTAAAATTTATATAGGAAAAGATATTTTATCAGAAGAAAATGATCTAAGTAATATTATTGCTGAGGAAATTAGTCAAGAGATTTTTAGTCTTGGTAATGATTATAAAAATATCATAGAAGAGAAAAATAAAAACATGAATAAACTTTTTAAACAGATTAGCAAAAAAAATGAACAGATAAATAAATTTCAAGATAGGATAATTTCTGATAAGACTTCAGTTCAAGAAGCAAAAAATTTAAGAACAAAAAATAATGTTTTGCAAGATGAAGTGAATGAATTAGAAAATGAATTAACTGTAATAAAAAGAACATATCATTCTAAAGAATTGAAATATGTTGCTGAAATAAGAAAATTAAAAAACAAAATAAGAAAGTTAGAAAAAAAAGTTAAAGAAAATAAAAGTTTGCATAATCAAATAAATGTTTTAGAGAAAGAGATTTCTGTTTATAAAATTTTTAATGATTCATATATAAAAATAAAAAGTATAAAAATAGATTTTTTATCAAAAAAAGACATTAAATTTAATTTAATTTATAAAAATGTAAAGCTTTTAAAAAAGTTAAGTAGTTATGATTTTTATTTGGAAGTAAAAATATTTCCTTTAAATAAAAATGGTAAGAAAAAAAGAATTTTCAATAAATCAGCAAATATTTTTAACTTGGAATTAGGCAATAAGTCTAATATCAAACATAAATTTACTTCTACTCAGAATTTATTTACTTCTGGAAATTTTTTATTTGAAATAGAAACTATAGATAAAAAATCTAACAAAAGGTTTAAGTTGTTAAAAGTTTGGTGTGAAAAACAAATGCTTGGCGAAGTGAAAATTATTAAAACAGAACAAAGAAACGTATTTTAAAAAATATTATGAAAAAAATCAAATCTATTTTCTTCAGTTCTAATTTGTTGATTCGTTTAATATATATAAATATAGCTTTTTTCTTAGCAGTTAATTTGTTAGATACATTTTATTTTTTATTTAATTTTAATTCACAAAATTTTATCATAGAATATTTTTCTGTTCCATCTAGTATAAATAAGTTACTTTTTCGTATTTGGACACCAATTTCTTATATGTTTTTGCATGAGGATTTTTTACATATATTGTTTAATATGCTTTGGTTATATTGGTTTGGGAAAATTTTTTTACATCTTTTTGATGAGAAAAAACTTTTAACTGTTTATATATATTCTGGTCTTTCTGGGGCATTTTTATATATTTTATCATTTAATATTTTCCCAGTTTTTCATGAAACTTTAATTTTTTCTCGAGCACTTGGTGCTTCTGCTTCTGTTTTAGGTATAGTTATTGCATCAGCAATTTATAGACCAAATATTTCTCTTCGTTTTTTATTTATCGGAGATATAAAAATAAAATATATTGCAATTTTTAGTGTTCTTTTAGATATTTTGAGAATTAATTCAGACAATTCAGGTGGTCATATTGCTCATCTTGGTGGTGCGATTTTTGCTTACTTTTTTGTTAAAAAATTAGAAAAAGGAGAAGATATCTCTATTAAATTTAATTTGTTTTTTGATAAGTTTTTATCTTTTTTTATAAAAAAAACAAGTTTTAAAGCTTCAAAAAACAAAAGTTTTAGATATTCAAAAAATAAAGATTTCAATTCTTTTTCACAGGATAGTTTGGAACTAAATGAAAAAAATATTGATAAAATTTTAGATAAAATAAAAGAAACAGGTTATACTAGTTTAAATAAAAAAGAAAAAGAATTATTATTTAAAATGAAAGATAATTAAAAAAAATAAAAATTTTATTTTTTTAATTAATTTTGTTTTTTTTATTTTAAAATAAAAAAAATATATTTGTAAAAAAATTAAAAAAAATTAAATGTATGCAAGTGAAAAATAAACAAATTTCAAATAACAATCGTTATCAAGCTTTTTTTATGGGAAATTTTTCTATAAAAAATAAAGTTTTAAAAGCTTGCTTATTGCTATTTGCATTTTTTTCTGTAAATATTTTTTATGGTACACCTATAACTAATGATGTATCAGAAGATATTACAAATAGTTTAATAGAGCAAGGTTTTGAAAACGTTGCCACTGTTGTAGATGGCAAACAAGTACTTATTACTTATGAAAATAGAGCATATCGTTTTGAAGTGAAAGCTATTAAAGAAATTTCTAAAATTGTTATGCCTTTGATCAAAGATAAATATGAAAATTTAGTTCTCATTGTTCAAAATTGTGCTATTCCAGTTGTTTATGTAAATATTCCAGTTTCTGCTTACAAAGATTTTATGGAAGAAAAAATTACTGGTGAAGAGTTTTCAAATCTTGTTATTGCTTCTGTTGATACAGATACTTACAGGACAAGTTTTGACGGTTTAGATAAAAAGAATTCTTCTATGAGGAAATTTGATTTAGAAATTGTACCTCAGTTAGGTTTATCTTTGGGAGCTGAAGAAGATGCTTTTATGCACGTATTGAACGTTGCTCCAAAACTTAGTACTTCACTATGGAAAGGCTTTACTATATCTGCTCAATTAATTCAACCTATATCTAATGAAATGGATATTCCTTTTGAAGATTACACAAGAGCAGGTTTAATTACAGCAAATCAGGTATTTAGATTACCACATAATTTTTTCACATCCATTACTG
The DNA here is from genome assembly GCA_029938235.1 of Bacteroidales bacterium. Lineage (GTDB taxonomy): Bacteria > Bacteroidota > Bacteroidia > Bacteroidales > 4572-128 > 4572-128. The sequence goes on along the minus strand of JAOZVH010000059.1, from coordinate 10,341 downwards.
CTGGATATTTTACAAATTATGTTTACGGTATAGATTTTGAATTAGGTAAATTTTTAATGGGAGATAAACTTTTAATAAAAGGTAAAATTTCTTATACTGGAAATATGATGTATTTGAAAGATGGTACGGAAAGTATTTGGTCATCTAATACTTATGAAGAAAAAACTGTTGAATATTCTGATATGTATTACCTTAGTGGGGATATTGGTATAGAATATCGTTTTCCAGAATATGATTTGACAGCAGGAATTTCTTATGGCAAATTTCTTTATTTCAAAGAAGCATGGAAATTTGAGTTTACTCGTCAATTTGATGAATTTAATATAGGTTTTGTTGCAACAAATATAGATGAGGGTACTAATGTTGGCTTTCAAATGGCAATACCAATTTATCCAAAAAAATATAAAACTAATCGCTTTCGTATAAGACCGTCCAGTTATTTTCAATATACCTATTTTGCTAATAACAATATGGTTACTGAATATAGTAATGGAAATAGTTTAAGTAAATTTTTTGGAAATGTTAATCCATATTTCATAAAAAACCAATTATCGGAAGATATAAATTGGTAAAATTTTAAATTATTATATAAAAATTCAATTTTATAATTATGAAGAATAAAAAATTTATTATATTTAGTTTTACGATTTTATTTTCTCTTGTCTTTGTTTGGCAGGGATGTAAATTCGAAAAAATAGAAAACCCTTACAGCGATGAAAAATTCGATGCTCCGGAGATTACATATTTTTGGAGTGGTAAAGTTACTGATTTGAAAAATGTAGATGTTGATATGTCCGGAACAAAGGTAAGTTATACATCTATAGATGGAGAAATCAGAGAAACAGTAGTAGAAGGAAATAATTTTTCCTTTTCGTCTAAAAAACCATTTAGTGGAGAATACAATATGATTGTTGAAAAAGATAATTATATTTCAAGTAATAAACAATTTGTTTATTACAATGCAAAATTTCGTCCATTAGTTACTTCTAATTTCAAAATAAAACAATTAAATGCTCCTAAAAATATAGTAGCCGGAGAACCTGTTTCTTTTCAAGAAGAAGGAAGTGAAATAGAGGTTATAGCTAATGTTCCAGAAGGTACTATATTTACTCTTAATGGTGTTGAAATGGATAATGTAGCTATTGCTATAACACCAGTGGAATCTGGATACCTTGAGGGTGAAAAAGAAAATATAGAAGAAGGAAAAATGGGAATAGATCTTGCTACTTTTGATTTACAACCAAAAGGTTTACAGTTTGATAATCCTATGGAAATTAGAATTACTCCAAGTTTTGCTGTTGGTCCTGATGATAAAGATGATTTAAAAGTTGCCTATAAAAGTAAGAACAGTAATATATGGGATGAATCTACTATACCAGTAAGATATGATCCAGCAACTAATCAATTAGTTTTTGAAGTAGAATCTTTTGGTGATGCAGATGATTCTTCAGATAAAAAAAATATTCTTTTTGGTGGAGGTGGTTCTGGAAATGTATATACAAGTCTTGATGTTACTGTAGAAACAGTAAAAGAAGGATTTGTTGTATATGATTATAAAATTTCAACAAACTGTACTAACATAGGAAGTGCAATAAATAATACTTTTACAAGTAGAAGTTATTTAATTGGAAATTTTCCTATTTTAGAAGATGCTTTAATTGATTCTGAAGAAGGAGAAATTGTTAGAACTACTACGGATAATTATTATACAGAATTATCATCTCCACCAGGAACAGCTATAGAAAATGCTATAACAGAATATCTAATATTTGAAGGAACTGATTTAGATGCTAATGATAGAAGTGGTTTTTATCAAATTTTAAAAGCAAATAAAACAGTAGAAAATCAAATGACTTTTTTAGATCAAGAAGACTTAGTAGGAACAACTTATGCTGATGCTTATGGAAATCTTGATGTAACAATAGATCTTTGTAAATCATATATACTTGTTTGTTATTATGATGTTAAAAAAGTCATTGTTAGTGATATAACTAATGCATCTTATACAAAATATAATGGAAGTTATACAAGATTTATAGCTGCTGGAAATGTTTTTCTTGAAGAAATAGATTGTCCAAATGTAACCCCTTGTCATCAAGGAGGTGGAAGTGGCTCTGGTAAATAAATAAGATTGTATAAATTATAAAAAAAATATTTTTTTTATAATTTATATAAATTATAAAAAAAATAAATATATGAAGATAATAAAAAAAATGAATTTACATATACTTTTTTTCACATTATTGTTTTTCTTCATTTCCATAATGTCTTATGGACAAGAAGAAGAAAAAGAATTAGATTGTCAAGGAATAATGACTACAATGCCTTCTGTAAATGGAAATACAGGTATGATATTAACTCCAACAGCACGTCTAATTAATAAAAAAGATATTGTATTTAGTGTGAATTCTTTACCATATAGTTCTGCTTTTAGTCCTGAAAATGTTTATGATGGAAGTAGTGAAGAATTTTATCAAATGCTTTATTCTATCGGATTTAATATTTTTCCTTTTTTAGAAGTAAATGCTGGATTTCGTGTTAATGATGGAGCAGATTTTAGTGCTGATTTTGAAAAAGAAAGAAGTTTAAAAATGCGTCTACATTTATTTTCCGAAAGAAGAATTTTACCTTCTATAGTAATTGGTGTACATGATGCTTTTTCTTCTGATAGACCTAATGCAGAAAGTTACATAGTTGCTTCGAAAGGATTTAATGGTTTATTTGATGTAGATATGGATTTACATCTTGGGTATGGAGCAAGAGAAAATGATATATTTTGGCTTGGAGATAAAGAATCTAGTCATTATCTTGGAGGAGTTTTCGGTGGTATGATGTTAACATACAAAGATTTTGTTTCTGTCCTATTAGAAACCAAACATAATAATATAGATAATAGATATGATTTTAATGCAGGTTTGAATGTATTATTAACCAATAGAATAGCTTGTCAAGTTAGAATGTTGGATGCTGGTGAGGCTTTTTCATTTGGTGTTAATTACACATTAACTCCGGGAGAATGGTTCGAAAAACGTAAGCCTTGTGTAAATAATGAGACTAATTCTCATATGTCAGATAAAGTAGACGAATGGTTATTATCTTTGATAGATAAAAAACCACAGGAAGAAGAAGAAGAAAAAGAAAAAGAAAAAATGCTTGCAGAAGAAGAAGCAGAAAAAGCAGATTCTTTAATGAAAGAAATTGAAGAAATAATAGATGAAAAAATAGATGATAAACTGAAAAAAGAATTAGAAGAATTAGAAAAAACTCTGGATGAATTGGCAAAAAGATTAAATGAATGTTGCCAAGGCGTTGAAATGGAAAATGTTTCCAGTTCATTAGGTATTGTTTATTTTGGTTTTAACGTTAAAACTATAAACGCTTCAGATAAAGCTAGCATTGCAAAAATTGAAAAAATTGCAATAGTATTAAGAGAGAATCCAAGTTTTAAATTGAAAATTATTGGACATACTGATGAAGTAGGTTCAAAAGAAATAAATGAAAGTATTGCTATGAAAAGAGCAAGAGCAGTAGAAAATATTTTAATTAATGATTTTAAAATTGATAAAAATAGAGTTACTGTTGTTTCTAAGGGAGAGACTGAACCACGTTCAAAAGATCACAGTAGAAATAGACGTGTAGAATTTGCACTAGAAAGATAATAATATTTAAAAAAAAGCATTTTGAAAAAAATGCTTTTTTTATTTAAAAGAATTAAAAAAATTTACATCTTTTGAAGAAAAAAAATTTTAATTTTATTTTTTTATAAAAAATATTATCAGAATAGAAAAATAATATGTTATTTAGTAGTTTAACTTTTTTATTTGTATTCCTACCACTATTAATTTTTGTTTATTACATATTTCCACAAAAATACAGAAATTATATATTAATCTTTTTTTCTTTGATTTTTTATGCATGGGGTGGTTTTAGTTATACTGTAATTCTAATCACATCTATTATTGTAAATTTCCTTTTTGTAAAATACATAAAAAAATCACAAAATCACAAAAAAATCATATTAAAAATTGGATTGATTTTCAATATAATTATAATAGTTGTATTCAAATATTTAGATTTTTTTATTGAAAATATAAATGAAATAGGAATATTAAAATTGATTAATTTTAATGAAATACCAAAAAAAAATATTATTTTACCATTGGGAATTTCTTTTTTTACATTCCAACAAATGTCGCTTCTGTGGGATGTTTACAGAGATAAAAAAACTGAAAAATCAAATTTGCTTGATATTTCACTTTATATTAGTCTTTTTCCTCAGTTAATTGCGGGACCAATAGTTCGTTATAATGACATTATAAATCAAATAAAAAATAGAATTGAAACTTTAGAATTATTTCGTTCTGGTGTTCAGAAATTTATAATTGGTTTATTTAAGAAAATTATTTTTGCAAATACTTTTGGAAGCGTAGCTGATACAATAATGGATTCTCAAATTGATAATATAAGTACTCCGGTTGCTTGGTTGGGAATTATTTCTTATTCATTCCAAATATATTTTGATTTTTCTGGTTATTCTGATATGGCAATTGGATTAGGTAGAATGTTTGGTTTTCGTATATTAGAAAATTTTAATTTCCCGTATATTTCAAAAAGTATCACAGAATTTTGGAGACGTTGGCATATATCATTATCTTCTTGGTTTCGTGATTATGTTTATATTCCATTGGGTGGCAATAGAAATGGAATTTACAGAACATATTTCAATTTATTTGCCGTGTTTTTATTAACAGGTTTCTGGCACGGAGCAACATGGAGCTTTATATTTTGGGGTTTATTTCATGGTTTATTTATTACAACAGAAAAAATTGGTTTAAATAAAATTTTAAATAAAATTCCTAAAATATTTAGCTGGATTTATACTATATTGGTTGTGATAATTGGATGGGTTTTATTTAGAATAGAAATTTTGCAAAATGCCTTTGACTATATAAAAAAAATGTTTGGTTTTGGAATTTCTACAAATGACAATTTTTTTTCATATATAAACAAAGAACTCATAATTATAATGATATTAGCAACAATTTCAAGTACGACTTTTTTTGAAAAGATTAATTTGAAATTAATAAAAAACGGTTTTGTAAACACAAATATTTATAAAATTATAACAAATTTTATTTTTATATTTATGTTTCTTTATTCTATAATTTATATTAATTCAGGCTCTTACAATCCATTTATATATTTTCGATTTTAATTTTTAAAAAAACTATGAAATTTTTTAAAAAATTATTTAATAATTCTTTATCTATTATTTTTATTTTAATTTTGATAACCCCAACTATTAATTCCATCACTGGAATAATGAAATTCGAAAGGAAAGAAGAAAATAGAAATTTTAAAAATAATTTAGAAATTGATATTAGACATTTAGATAAATTTCCAAAAGAATTTAATACATATATTAATGATAATTTTTCATTTAGAACACCAATGTTAGAAATATATCATTACATAAAATTTTCATCTTTCAAAATTTCACCACATCCAGATAAAACAATAATTGGTGAAAATGATTGGTTTTTTATGGACGGAAAAGAAATTGATATTTATGAAGGTAAATGGGATTTTTCAGAAAAAAAACTGGAAAAATATAAAAAAGAATGGAATAGACGAAAAAAATATCTTGATTCTAAGAATATTAAATTCTATTGGATAATTGCTCCTTTTAAACATTATATATATCCAGAACATTTACCTTTCTATTTTTATAAATCTAAGAAAGAAAGACGAGCAATTCAGTTAAAAAAATATTTAAAAGATGATTTTGATGATTTTATTATTGACCCAGTTCCAGAATTATTAAAACACAAAAATAAAAAACTATTTTATAAATTAGATAATCATTGGAATTTTAATTCAGGTAAAATAGCAGCAGAATTATTAATTAATAAAATTAAAAAAGATTTTCCGGAAAAAAATATTCCAGATATTCCAATTTATAAGTGGGATACTATGACAATACAAAAGGGTTTTCATTATAATGTTATGGCAATTGAAAGTCTTAAAGAATTAAATGAATTTCCAATTATAGAAAATATTAATTCTATTAAAACAAAAAATTATGGATTTCCTTGTATTAAAGGTTTTGCTTATCCATGGGATTATGAAAAAAGGTTTAAGAATGATTCTATAAATAATGGTTTAAAAATTTTATTTATAAGAGATTCTTTTGGTAAACAGATATTACCTTTTATTAGAGAATCTTTTGAAGAAAGTTTGCTCATTTTTGACGCTTGGCGTTATAAATTAAATGAACCAATAATCACAAAATTTAAACCAGATATAATTGTTTTTCTTGGATTAGAAACTCATTTAGAAGCAATAATTTTAGATAAAAAACATTGAAAAAATGCCGTTTTTTTGAAAAAATTTCAACCTGTACAAACCCAAAAAATTATCTGTTTTTTTGAAAAAGTTTTTTATAAATTATAAAATTCGTAAAAAAATTGACGTTTTTTGGAAAAAATTTTTTATAAATTCGTAAAATTTCGGCGTTTTTTGGAAAAAATTTATTTTCAATAAATTTTTTTAATCTTACAAGTCCAAAAAATTGGCATTTTTTTCAAAAAAATTTAGGTTTGTACAGCTTGATAATTTTTTTTATTAAATTATATTTTTTAATTAAAAAATATTAAAATTTGGACATTTTTTGAAAAAAATTTTTTTTATTAAATTATATTCTTTAATCAAAAAATATTAAAATTTGGACATTTTTTGAAAAAATTTTTTTTTTAATTATAAAATATTTGCTTGTTTTGATAAAAAAAATATTTCTGTTAATTTTTTTATGTTTTTTAATAAAAAAAATTTTTACTCAGAATTTAGAAAATGATTTTTTTATAATTAAAAAAATTGAAATTTTTGGTAATAAAAAAACAAAAAAAATAGTCATTTTAAATGAATTAAGTTTTAAAGAAAATGACACAATTTTTATTTATAAAAAATTTATAAATAAAATTTCAGAATCACATAAAAATCTAAAAAATTTATCTTTATTTAATTTTGTAAAAATAGAAAATGAAAATGAAAATGAAAATATTTTTATAAAAATAAAAGTTGAAGAGCGATGGTATTTATGGGGAAATGTTGATTTAAAATATGTCGATAGAAATTTTAATTCATGGTTGGAGAAAAAAGATTATAACAGAATTAATTATGGATTAGGAATAAGCAAATATAATTTTAGAGGACAAAATGAGCTTTTAAAATTTAAATTTTTACTGGGTTTCACAGAAGAATTTATTTTGGATTATAGAGGTTTTTTTTTTGATAAAAAGAGAAAAAATGGAATTAGTATAAAATTTTCTTTTCTAAGAACAAACTCTTATAAATATCAAACTTTTGAAAATAAAACTAAATTTTATAAATCTGAAGATGAATATATTTTAAAATCAATTTATCCACAAATAGATTATTTTTATCGCAAAGATTTTTATCAAAAACATAATTTTTCTATTTTTTATGAAAATGTAAATATTTCTGACACTTTGAAAAAATTAAATGAAAATTTCCTTGGGGAAAGTAAAAACTCTATAAAAACTTTTTCTTTTTTTTATAAATTTGAAATTGATAAAAGAGATAATAAAAATTATGCTTTAAACGGTTATTTTTTTGAAGTAAATTCTAAGAGTATATTTTTTTTAAATTCTAATTTAAATTTTATTTTCTCAGAAATAAAATATAATTTTTATAAAAAAATAAAAAAGAAAATTTTTCTATCTTTTGCTTATAAATTTAAAAAATCTTTGAAAAAAAAAATTCCTTTTTATTTGCAGAAAACTCTGGGTTATGGAGATTATTTGAGAGGTTTTGAATATTATGTGATAGACGGAGAAGATTTTTTTCTTATGAAAAATAATTTAAAATTTGAAATTTTAGGTGAAAAAATTTTGCATTTGAAATGTATTCAATTGAAAAAATTCAATAAAATTCATTATGCTTTTTATTTGAATATTTTTTCTGATTTTGCTTATGTAAATTCTAATTTTGAAGATAAATCTTTAAATAATTATTTGAGTAACAGGCTTTTATATTCTTATGGAATAGGTTTAGATTTTGTAACTTATTATGATAAAGTTATCAGAATTGAATATTCTATAAATCAATTTTTTGAAAAAGGCTTTTTTTTACATTTTAAAAGTGCAATTTAAAAATGAAAAATTATTTAAAAAATATTGTAATTTTAGCAAAAAAATTTTTTTTATTATTAATAATATTTCAATTTTGTAGGATAAGTTTTTTTATTTTTAACTTTGAATATTTCAAAGAAATAGAGTTCTTTGAATTAATAAAATTGTTTTTTTTTGCAACAAAATTTGATATTTCTGCCATTGTAAATTTTAATTTTCTTTTAATTCTTTTACATATTTTCCCATTTTTAAAAAAAAACAACGATTTTTATAAAAAATTTATTTTTTATTTATTTTTTATAGTCAATTTTTTTTTAATAACTGTAAATTTAATTGACGTAGAATATTTTAATTTTACAAATAAACGTTCAGATATTGATATTTTTAAATTATTTTTTATCAGTAATGACTTGTTTTTTTTAATTCCGCAATTTGTAAAAGATTATTTTTATATTTTAATTTTAATTTTTATAGCAAGTTTTTCTCTGTATTTTTTTCATCCAAAATTGAAATTTGATGAAAATAAAAAAAAAATTTTTTCAAAAAATGACGCTTTTTTTTCAACTTTAATTTTCATTTTTCTCATTGCTTTTTTCATAATTTTATCCAGAGGAGGTTTAAATTTAAAACCAATTAGAGTAATTTCTGCGTCAAAATATACAAAACCAGAATTTATACCTTTGATTTTGAACACACCTTTTACTTTAATGAAAACTTTTAATAAAGCCGATTTAAAAGAAAAAAATTTTTTTAATAAAAAAGAACTTGAAAAAACTTTTTCTACAAAAAGACAATTTTTTAAAAAAAATAAATTTCAAAAATTAAATGTTGTGATTATTATTTTAGAGAGTTTTTCTTATGAATATATAGGTTTTTTAAATGAAAATGGAAAATCTTACACTCCTTTTTTAGATTCTTTGATGAATGAAAGTCTTTGTTTTACAAATGCTTATGCAAATGGAAAAAAATCTATAGAAGCTTTGCCAGCAATATTTGCGTCTATTCCAGCTTTGATGGATAATCCTTATATAACTTCTAATTTTGCAACAAACAAAATTTCTTCTTTACCAAAAATTTTGAAAGAAGAAAATTATGAAACAAGTTTTTTTCACGGTGGAAAAAATGGAACTATGGGTTTTGATAATTTTTGTTATATATTAGGAATAGAAAAATATTTTGGAAAAGATGAATTTTTACAAGAAAATAAAAAATATAAATCTTCATTGGAAAAATTAAATTATAAAAATTTTGACGATGGAAATTGGGGAATTTTTGATGAAGCATTTTTTATTTATTTTGCAAAAAAAATCAATGAATTTTCACAACCTTTTTTTACGAGTATTTTTACTTTATCTTCTCATCACCCTTATAATATTCCTGAAAAATATAAAAATAAATTTCCAAAAGGAAATTTGAAAATTCATGAAAGTATAGGCTATACAGATTTTTCTTTAAAGAAATTTTTCGAAATTTCCGAAAAAATGTCTTGGTTTGAAAATACTTTATTTGTAATTACCGCCGACCACACAGCACAAGCAGAAGATATTTTTTTTAAAAATCCAATTGGAAAATATAAAATTCCAATAATTTTTTTTAAAAAAAACAGCCATTTAAAAGAAAAAAATTTTTCAACCTCTCAACATATAGATATTTTTCCTTCGGTTTTAGATTATATGAATTATAAAAAAAAAATTTTTTCTTTTGGTAATTCTTTATTTTCAAAAAATAATAAAAATAATTTTGCAATAAATTACATTAATGGAATTTATCAATTTATTGATAATGAAAATACTTTGCTTTTTGACGGAGAAAAAACCATTTCTTTTTTTGACATTAAAAACGATTTTAATTTAGAAAATAATTTAATTTTAGAAAATGAAAATAAAAAATTACAAAATGAAAAAAAATTGAAAGCAATTATTCAAACTTATAATTATAAATTAATTCATAATGAAAATTTTTTAATTTCAAAATAATTATTAATTAATCAAAAATCATTAAATTTTCGGAATATTTTGAAAAAAAATTTTTTTTAAAAACGGCAAATTTTTTATGAATTTGAAATTTTTTTATCAAAATATTTATTTTTTAATTTTTTTATAAATTAGCATTTATTAAATAATAAAAATATGAACATTAAAGAAATAAAAATTCTTTGGGAAAAGGAAAAAAACGAATATTCTAAACATGA
>JAOZVH010000058.1:4380-16417 GCA_029938235.1 Bacteroidales bacterium | reverse complement strand
CATCATAAGAAAAATCCCATTTTACCATACTAAATTGAGCGGATACAAAAAATATTGAAAATTTGGGCGTTTTTTAAAAAAAAATTTTGGTTATCGAACCTTTTTGTGATAGGAAATTTTTCGCACATAAAAAATGTGAAAAGATTATGATTCATCGTCCACGATGATTTTGTGTATATTAAATGAAAACATTTAAAGTATTGATTTTTAATGTTTTAAAAAAACAGAATCATGGAAGTTACGAAATCATCGTGGACGATGAATCATAATACCTTATTTTTAATAAAAAAAATTTATATTTCACAAAAAGGTTCTAAGAGCCAAAATTTTTTATAATTTCAAATAAAAAATGTTGAAATTTTGGACGTTTTTTGAAAAATTTTTTTTATAATTTCAAATAAAAAATGTTGAAATTTTGGACGTTTTTTGAAAAAAATTTTTTTTATAATTTCAAATAAAAAATGTTGAAATTTTGGGCGATTTTTGAAAAAAAGTTTTTTAAAATTATAAAAAATCATTAAAATTTTGGGCGATTTTTGAAAAAAATTTTTTTAAAATTATAAAAAATCATTAAAATTTTGGGTGATTTTTGAAAAAATTTTTTTAAAATTATAAAAAATCATTAAAATTTTGGGCGATTTTTAAAAAATAATTTTTGAAAAATATTTTTTTTTTTAATTTTGTGTTTTAATTTTTAAAAATTTGTAATGAAAAAAATTTTTTATTTATTATTCATCATTTTTTTAAATTTTTCTTGTAATTCAGATAAGAAAAATTTATGGGAAATTCAAGGCGAACTTACCAATAGTAATGATGAAACTATTTTTTTAAAACATTTGAAAAATGAGAAAATTGTAATTTTTGACAGTACAAAAGTTACAAATGGTAAATTTCATTTTAAAGACACAAGCAGTAAAGCAAAATATTTATTTCTGGAAATTTCACAGTTTAACAATACACCTCTTTTTTTAGAACCAAATAATAAATTGATTTTTAAATCTGACGCAAAAAACTTAAAAAATTATGATGCAAAAGGTTCAAAAAATATAGAATTAGTTTGTGAATTAAACAGTTCTTTTAATGAATTGTTAGAAAAATTGGATACATTTTTTGCTGTTTATGAAAATAAATTATCTGTAAAAGAAGTTGATTCTGCAAAAACTATAAAAGAATTTAAAGACAGTTTAGATGTTTTTATAAAGAAACACCAAAATTATTTAATTAATTTTGTTGAGAAAAATATAAATTCGCCAAGTTCTTATTTTGCTTTGATGCAAAGAATAGATGAAAAAATTAACTTTTTTAGTATCAATGAACATATAGATCTATTGAAAAAAGTAGATAAATCTTTATATGAAAAATATAAGGATTTTGATTTAGCGAAAAATTTACATAATTTTTTGATGAGATACGAAATGATGGAAGAGCAGAAACAAGCATCTCAGCGAGCAGAAGAAGATAAGAAAAATCCCATAAAAATCGGCGATATGGCAAAAGATATTTCTTATAAAAATCCTGATGGTAAAGAAATCTCTTTATTTTCTTTAAAAGGAAAATATGTTTTATTAGATTTTTGGGCTTCTTGGTGTAAACCTTGTCGCATAGAAAATCCGCATCTTGTAAAAGTTTATAAAAAATATAAAGACAAAGATTTTGAAATTTATCAAGTTTCTCTGGATAAAGATAAAAAATCTTGGTTGCAAGGCATAAAAGACGATAATTTAGGAAGTTGGATACATGTCAGCGATTTAAAATATTGGAGTTCTGAGCCAGCAGCCAAATATAAAGTTCGTAGTATTCCTTCAAATTTTCTTTTAGATAAAAATGGACGGATTATTGCAATGAATTTAAGAGCTGAAGAACTTGAAAAAAAAATTTCGGAAGTTTTAAATAAAAAATAAATTTTATTTTTATTTAAAATAATCTTTTGAGATATTTAAAATTTATAAAAAAAATATTTTTTAATGAAAAAACTTTTAATATTAATAATATTATTTATAATAAATAATAATTTTTTGATAAGTCAAAACCCAAATCTTGTTTCTAATCCGAGTTTTGAAACTTATGAAAAATGTCCGAGTAGTTTTACTCCTTTTAATAAGACTTTTTCTCTCATTCCAGATTGGACTTATCCAACACATGGAACTCCGGACTATTTTAATCGTTGTTGTAAAAATACTATAGTTGGAGTACCTAGGAATTTTGCTGGTTGGTCACAGCCACATTCCGGAGATGCTTATATGGGTTTTATTCTCATAGGAAGTTTCAATAAAAACAATGAGCAATTTCGGGAATATTTGCAAGCAACTTTAACAGAGCGTTTAGAATTAAATGAAAAATATTGTGTAAGTTTTTATTACCGTTTATCGAAATTTTCAAAATTTGCAATAGACCAAATAGGTGTTTTTTTTACAGATAAAGAAGTCAGAAGAGGAACAGAAAATCATCTTGGTTTTGAAGCACAAGTTAAGAATAATCCAAAGAATTTCCTAGATAATCAAGATAAGTGGGGAAAATTTTGTGGATATTTTACTGCACAAGGGACAGAAAATCACTTAATTATAGGTAATTTTAGAAATACAGAAGGCACAGAAATGATAAAAAGCAAAAATTATAGTGGTGAGAAAAACAAAAGAGGTAAAGAATATTCTTATTATTATATAGATGATGTTTCTGTAAGAAAAATTACAAATTGTAATGATTGTGGTTGTTTGCCACAAAATTTATCTGTAAAAATAATAAATACTTCTACAAATGATGAGGCTTCTGCAAGAGTTAAAGTTGTCGGAGGTACAAAACCTTATAGTTTTTTATGGTCTAACGGTGAAAAAACACAATCAATAAGTGATTTAAACACTGGAAAATACAGTGTTACGGTAACGGATTATTATAATTGTCAAGACAATGCTGACATTGATATTTTTTCAAAAGAACGAAAAGAATTACAAGTTACTCACGAGAGTTCTTTCAATGGAAAAAATACAGGAAAAATAAAACTAAATGTTTCCGGAGGTAAACCACCTTATAAATATGAATGGTCAAATGGAAAAAAAACAAAAGATGTAAAAAATTTGACATCTGGCGAATATACTTATAAAGTTACAGATTCAAAAAATGAAAATATAAGTAATACAGTAAAATTTTTAGATGAAAATGCTGATCTAAGCGATAAATTAGAAGCGGCAAATGAAGGTGAAAATATACGTTTAAAAGTTTTTTTTGATTCTAATAAGTCAAATTTGCTGGACAAATCTGTAGAAGAATTGGATCAGTTATGTGATTTTATGAAGAAATATAATGTGAAATTAGTACAGATTTCCGGACATACAGACAGTCAAGGTTCTGATATTTACAATCAATCTTTATCTGAAAGACGAGTAATTTCTGTTAGAGATTATTTGACAAATAAAGGAATTCCAAAAAATAAATTAAAATATATTGGTTACGGTGAAGTTTTGCCTGTTGCAACGAATAAAACTCCGGAAGGCAGACAATTCAACAGAAGAGTAGAATTTAAAATTCTAAAAAAATAATTTTTTTTATGAAAAGAAATAAAATTACAATTTACACTGACGGTGCTTCCCGAGGAAATCCCGGAAAAGGTGGTTATGGAATTGTTTTAATTTCTGGAAAATTTAGAAAGGAAATATCTCAGGGTTATTTGAGAACTACAAATAATCGCATGGAACTTCTTGCGGTTATAGTAGCTTTAGAAACTTTAAAATTTGAAAACTCATTAGTTGAAGTTTTTACAGATTCAAAATATGTTGTGGATTCTGTGGAGAAAAAATGGATATTTAATTGGATAAAAAAAGATTTTAAAGGTAAAAAAAATGTAGATTTATGGAAACGTTTTTTAAAAATTTATCCAAAACATAAAGTGAATTTTTTTTGGATAAAAGGACATAATCAAAATATAGAAAACGAAAGATGTGATAAACTTGCTGTAGATGCAGCATTAGGTGGGAATTTAATTCTAGATAAAAAATATTTTAATTAAAATATGTTAAAGAATAAAATAAATTTCAAAATAATAATTGGAATTTATTTTATTCTTTAATCACATTTTCAAAATGGCATTATTATTGTAATTTACATTGAAAATTAATAAAAAATATTTATATGTATTTTACTTCTACAATAAAAATAAAAACTCCACAAAAAAAAACAGATGAAAAAAAATTGTTATTTTTTAAATTGGAAAAAACTCTAATTGTTTTTACAGGAATTTTAACGAGTTTTTTAATAATATATTTTATTTTTTGGATAGTTTCCCAAATAATACTGTTGAAATCAACAGTATCTTTTGTTTTATTTTTTTTCCTTTTTGTATTGCCATCTTCTATTTTTTCTATTTTTTCATTTTCCATACTAAAAAAATACTGGTTTTCATCAAAAAAAAATAGCATTACAAAAACAACAATAACAATTTTAGAAATTTTAAATAGGATTTTTGAAAAAATGAATATAAGTTCTATAGTAAAATTTTCTAAGGATAATTCTTCTTATGCCTTACCAAAAAACGGAGCTAATTTTTCAGATTTAATAGCTAGATTTAAGCATAAAATACAAAATTTAGAACTAATTAAATTTGATAATTTAGAATTTGTATTTAAACATAGTGATGAAAATTTAAAATATTTAATAGAAATTAAAGTAAATAAAAAATTTTATGAAAATGAATATCCATTTATTATTACAATAAATGCTATGAGTAAATTATTTTCTGATAAGAATTTAAGTTCTGTTTCTGATTTTAAAATAAAATTTAGAAACGAATTAAGAACACAAGAAAAATATGATGATTTTGTTAATAATTTACAAATTAATTTTGAAGAATATATATTTTTCTTAAAAGAAAATATAAATCATTATTTGAAACCAACAGAAATGAATGAAGGAATTGAAGTTACAAAAAAAATAATTCGTCCACTTAGTTTTTATTTTGATTTTAATCAAATTAAATATAGAAAAACAGAAGAACCTATTTTTCATGGATATTCTGGATATGATAAACAATCTATATTTTCTCTATTTTTATGGGGCGATTTGATGTGTGAAAATAATATTTATTGTAATAATTCTACTTTAGTTGATGCTTTTGGAATTCCATTTATGGAAGTAGGAAATAGAGGTTTTTATGCAGGAGAATTTAATACTTTAAATACCAATAAAACTTTTGAAAAACCAAAAGGAGAAGTATATATACATATAGAAACAAATTATATTAGTGAACTTTTAGATTTAAAATTTTATCAAAGAAAGCCAAAAAATAAAGAAAAAACAGTGAATTTTTTTAGTGATAAAATACAAACAATAAAAAATATGGAGATAAATTAGATAAATATTATTTGAAATTAAAAAAAAAATTGCATAAATTTTTTTTTTAATTTCAATAAAAATGTTAAAATATTTGTGTTTTTTGAAAAAAATTTTTTTTTATTTCAAATATTTTTTTTAAATATTTATATTAAAACCAATTATAAATATTTTTTTCAAAACATTTTCTTTATCCATAATTGGAAAAAAAATTTCTTTTATATTAATAATTTCACCTTGTTTTTTAGTTTTAAACAATCTACTTTCTATTTTTCCTGCTTCCATTTTATCCATTATTTTTATTGCTGATTCGCTATCAAATTCAGTTATTTTTGAAAAATGTATATTTTTAAAATTCATTTTGTCTATATTTAAAAGTTTTTCGTAGCTTTTACTCATATTTTCCATCATAGCATATTTATTAAATTCAGTAACAAAAAAATCATTTTCTAATTCCTCTAAAACATTTAATAAGTCATTTTCTGATTTTTTTATATTCTCTTGTCTTGTAATTAAAATATCTTCTATACTTTCTTCCATCATTTTTTCTTGTATTTTCATTTGTTCAGTTTGTTTCTTTAATGTTTCTAACATTGTATTTTTATTTGTATTCATTTCAGATATTGAAAGAGTAGAAGCAATACTTTCTGCTATAGTTTCAACAAAATTAATTTGATAATTTTTTATCTCTTTTAAAGATGCAATTTCCAAAATACCAAAAATTTCTTCATTTGTAATGAGCGGAACTATTAATAAACTGCTTGCATTTACATCTCCCATTCCAGACGAAATTTTCAAATAATTCTCTGGTAATTTTTTCAAAAAAATTGTTTTCTTTTCTTTTGCACAAATTCCTACAAGATTTTCTCCTATGAAATATTTTTTATTCAAATCTTTTTCTTTTTCATAAGCATAAGAAGTAATAATTTCTAAATATGGTTTTTCTGCTTTTTTATAAATATATAAATTACTCATTTGTGCATCAAGATATGGCATTAAATTTTTAATTATTTCGTAGGATAATTTTTTTAAATCATCTGTATTTTCTCTTAGGATTTCACTAAATTTTGCAATTCCAACAGAAGTCCAGTTTCTTTGCTCATCTTCTTTTTGACGTTTTTTTTCATTAGTTTTTGCATTATGAAGACTTTTCCTCATATTTATCAAAGCATTTCCAAGTACATCATCTTTACTTATTGCCTTAAATTTAAGTTCAAAATTTCCTTTTTCTATCTCATTAGCAAATTTTGAAGAGCTTATCATTCCATCAATTAATTTATTCACAGAAATGGAAATTTCACTTATTTCGTCATACGTTTTTATTTCTAATTTATCAATAATTTTCCTCTGTGAAATAATTTTAATTTTTTCATTTACAATGGATAACGGTCTTTTTATTAGAAATCTAACAAGAAAAATTAATAATAAACTTGCAATAATTACACTGTAAATTGTAATTTGTAATTGTTCATTAAAAAGTTTTTTCAGACTTTCATTATTCTCTTTTATATTCAATTGAAAAACAACCACTCCAATTTCATTTTTTTCAAAATCCTTAATTGGTATTGCAGCAATTTTAAAATTGTTTTTTTCGAAAATATAAAAACCTTCTTTCATTGCTTTTTTTAGAATAGTTGAATCTATAAACTGAGATTTGTAATTTTTGCTTGTGCGTGCAATAAAAGAAAAATTACCCATTTTATTTAGTAATTTATTTTTACTTTTTAATCGAACCATAGATGTCTTTTTTATTTTTTCTTTATTCAGATAAAGACCAAAATCTTCTTTTTCATTTAATTTTGAAGTTTTTATAACTTCTATCAAAGGTAAAAGTACTTCTACAGATCCAAGATATTTTTCATTACCTGTGGATGAAAAAATTGGAGCAAGACCTCTAATATAAATTCCATCATTACCAATTTCTGCTCCGGAAATTGCACTATGATTATTTTTAATTCTTTTTATCATACTTCTAAAAAGTAAATCATCACCTCTTTTTTTCCTCCAAAGTCTGACAAAGGAGCGTCCAGAAGCAAGATGAAAATGCATTTTTGCTTCTATTCCAGTATTTTTTTTTATGCTTTTTGTAATATTTTTAAAATTTTTTTCCAAAATAGACGAACTACTATACAGATTTTTACTAGAATAAAATCGATTATAAGCATATTCTACGAACGGAATTTCCGCACAAAAAGAAGCACTATAAAGTGCTTGATTTGATAAACGTTCCAAATTTGTATTAAAATCGCTAAGTTTATCTCTCATTATTTTTGTTGTTTGCTCTTCTAAGGTTTTTTTTATGTGTTTTTGTCCAAGTATTGATAATACTATAATAATAAAAGTTACCATAAAAATTGTTGGTATAGTTATTTTACTACTAATTTTCAGTTTAATTTTCATAATTTATAATTTATAAAATTTTTATTATTTTTGTCTCAAAATTAAAATTTTTTTTAAAATGTTTACATTGTTAAAAAAAGAATTGAATAGTTTTTTCAGTTCTTTAACTGGATATATAGTTGTTATTGTTTTTTTGTTATTTAATAGTTTATTTATGTGGGTTTTCAAAGGACAATTTAATGTTCTGGATTCTGGCTATTCTAATATTGAAACAATTTTTATAATTGCTCCGTGGCTTTTTTTGTTTCTTGTTCCTGCCATTTGTATGGGTTTATTTGCCAATGAAAAAAAAACAGGAACTATAGAACTATTATTTACATTTCCTCTGACAGATTTAGAGATTATTCTTGCGAAATATTTTGCAGGTTTGTTACTTGTTTTATTTTCAATATTACCGACATTAATTTATTTTTATAGTATTTATAATCTTGGTAATCCTGTTGGAAATATAGACACAGGTGGAACTTTTGGTTCTTACATAGGTTTATTTTTCCTTTCAGCAATTTATGTTGCTATAGGAGTTTTTGCTTCTTCTTTGACAAAAAATCAAATTGTTGCTTTTATATTTGGAATTTTTTTATGCTTTTTCTTTTTCATAGGTTTTGAATCAATGAGTGAATTATATTTTTTGAAAGATATAGAAAATATAATTATTAATTTAGGAATTAATGAACATTATAATTCCATAAGCAGAGGAGTTGTTGATAGCAGAGATATTATTTATTTTATTTCTGTAATAATAATTTTTATTTTTTTAACGAAAACTAGTTTAGAAAGCAGAAAATGGTAGGAAAAAAGTTTTTTTATTTATTGGCGATTTTTTTATTGTTTTTAATTTCTTGTGAAGAAAAAAAAAGAAAATCAAATAATTTTCATTATAAAAATTACAAAGAGAATTTAATGAATGTAAATAAAAGTTTATTAATTATAGATGAAGAAAAAATAGAAAAATTTATAGAACGTAGAAATTGGAAAATGAAAACAACAAAAACTGGTTTATTTTATCAGATTTTAAAAAAAACGAAAAATAAAAAAGTTAAAAATAAAGATATTATAAATTTAAAATACAAAATTTATTTATTGAATGGAGAATTATGTTATGATTCTGATTCCACAGGTTTAAAAATATTTAGAGTTGGACATTCGGATTTAGAAGCTGGTTTAACCGAAGGCGTTTTATTATTAAATTATGGTGAAAAAGCAAGATTTATTATGCCTCCACATTTAGCACACGGTTTAATTGGAGATGAAAAAAAAATCAAAGCAAGAACAACAATAATTTACGAAATTGAAATAATAAATTTTTAATTTGAATGAGGAATTTTTTAGAATTTTTATGAAATTTTTTTTATTTTTTAATAAAAAAAATATTAACTTTGATTTTTTTTTTATTTATTAAAAAAATTATTTTTATTAAAAATTTATTCAAAATGTCTAAAATATCTTATTTAACAAAAGAAGGTTTAGATTCTTTGCAAAAAGAATTAAGTTATTTACAATCTGTCGAACGTCCTTCCATATCTAAACAAATTGCGGAAGCAAGAGATAAAGGCGATTTATCGGAAAATGCTGAATACAGTGCAGCAAAAGAAGCTCAGGGTTTATTAGAGATGAAAATTTCTAAATTGCAAGATACTTTAATAAATTCTCGTTTGATAGACATGTCAAAAATAGATATTACAAAAATTCAAATTCTAAGTAAAGTTAAAATCAAAAACAAAAAAAATAATATGGTTATGACTTATACGATAGTTTCTGAAGCAGAAGCAAATTTGAAACAAAAAAAAATATCTATAAATACACCTATTGCAAAAGGTTTAATTGGTAAAAATGTCGGAGATATTGTAAATATAAAAGTTCCTTCCGGAATAGTTCCTTTTGAAATTATAGAAATCTCCATTTAAAAAAAATATTATGAATACCATTTTTTCAAAAATAATACATGGCAAAATTCCATCTTACAAAATAGCAGAGGATGAATATTTTTATTCTTTTTTAGATATAAATCCACTTGCAGAAGGACATACTCTTGTTGTTTCAAAAAAAGAAGTAGATTATTTTTTTGACCTGGAGGATGAAATAATTGCAAAATCTAATGTTTTTTGCAAAAAAATTGCAAAAGCAATAGAAAAAACAATAAAATGTAAAAGAATAGGAATTGCTGTTATTGGTTTAGAAGTTCCACACGCACATATCCATTTAATTCCTATAAATAATGTAGAAGATATTAATTTTTCTCGTGAAAAATTAAAAATAAGCGACGAGAAATTTAAAGAAATAGCAAAAAAAATACGTTCTAATTTAAAATAAAAATTATGAGAAAACTAAAAATAGCTTTTGCATGTGATCATGCAGGTTTTGAATTGAAAGAAGAATTGATAAATTATTGCAATCTTATAAATTATACTGTAAAAGATTTTGGCTCTTTTTCTAACGAAAGTGTAGATTATCCGAGTTTTGCTCATCCTCTTGCCAGAGCAATAGAAAGTGGAGAATTTGATTTTGGAGTTTCTATTTGTGGTAGTGGCAATGGAGTAAATATGGTTGTAAATAAATATAAAAAAATACGCTCTGCTCTGTGTTGGAGAGTAGAAATTGCTCGTTTAGCGAGAGAACACAATGATGCAAATATTTGTGCCATTCCATCAAGATTTGTAAGTTACGATGAAGCTTTAAGTATTATTATTACATTTTTTAGTTCTAAGTTTCAAAAGGGAAGACACATGAGAAGAATAAAAAAAATTCCTATACATTAAAAAATAAATTTTTTTATTATAAAAATTTTTCAAAAAAATACGTAAAATTTTAATTTTACGTATTTTTTTGAGAAAAAATTTACTGTTCATAAATAAATTTTTCAGAGCCTTTAACTTCAACAGTTAAACCGTTAGATTCGTCTCCATATCCATTTATACTTATATCGTGAAACAAAGTATAAGTACCATCTTCTCTTGGAAATATATCATATTCAGCATTTAAACTTCTATTGCCAACCATTTCATCGTTAGCTAATCTGCTCAGAGACCATATTTCTTTCTGAGGCATTTCATAATAATTATATTGTTTATCACTTTTAATTGGGTCATGTATATTCAAATCCAACTCGTCAGTTACTGTTGTGATTGTAGTTATCAAAATGAAAATCTCTCTTTGTCTTTCATCTATGACAATACGTTCCTTATTTCTATAATCTTCTCCAACTCCATCTAAGAAATCCCAAATTCCTTCTTTATCTACACGTACTACTCTTTTTGTATTTACGTGTACTATAGAATCATCATACTCAGAAGTAAAATTAGTTTCTATTGTATATTTTAAAACATTTCTATAGGAACCATCTTTTTCAAAGATAATCTCAGTAAAATCACTGTTTAAAGTACCTTGTTCAATTCTTGTACTGTCCAAATTAGGTATATTTGTAATAATTGTAACGAGTCCTTTTTCTCCTTCTATTTTGAAATTTGTAACTGTTTCGTAATCTGTAAGATTCGTAATGTCAGTATTTCTTTCAAAATCTATTAATTTCCAATCTCCTGTAACCCTCATTTTTCGTGAATATAAGGAAAAAAAAGGGTCATCTTCACCTCTTTTGCAACTCGTAAGAAAAAACGAAGAAGTAATAAATGATATTAACAAAGCAACTATAATTGTCTTTTTCATAATTTAAAAAAAAATTTTTATTTGCAAATCTATTTTTTTTATTTAAATATTTACAAAAATATTTATTATATATAAAATATTTTTTTTTTTCAAAAAACATCATTTTTTTATGAAAAAAAAATTAAAATTTAATATTCTTTTAAAAAATAGCAATTTTTTTATTATTTTCTTATTAAAATTAAAAAAATAAAATTTCTTTAATTTAAGAACCATAAAATTTTGGCATTAAAAAAAAATAAAATTATAAAAATCATTAAAAAATTGTTGTTTTTTTCAAAAAATTTTTTTTAATGAATTTTAAATTTCAAAAAACATGAAAATTTTGGCATTTTTTTAAAAAGTTTTTTTTATATAAATTATAAAAAATATTGAAATTTTGGACGTTTTTTTAAAAAAATTTTTTAATTTTGAGATTAAAAAAATGTTGAAAATTTTGGACGTTTTTTTGAGATTTTTTTTTATTATTATAAAAATTATTAAAAAATTGTCATTTTTTTTAAAAAATATTTTTTTTTAATAATTTTAAATCATTAAAATTTTGTCGTTTTTTAAAAAATATTTTTTTTAAATCATTTTAAATCATTAAAATTTTGTCGTTTTTTGAAAAATATTTTTTTTAAATCATTTTAAATCATTAAAATTTTGTCGTTTTTTGAAA
>JAOZVH010000058.1:0-4280 GCA_029938235.1 Bacteroidales bacterium | reverse complement strand
ATCATTTTAAATCATTAAAATTTTGTCGTTTTTTGAAAAATATTTTTTTTAAAATAATTTTAAATCATTAAAATTTTGTCGTTTTTTGAAAAATATTTTTTTTAAAATCATTTTAAATCATTAAAATTTTGTCGTTTTTTGAAAAATATTTTTTTTAAAATAATTTTAAATCATTAAAATTTTGTCGTTTTTTGAAAAATATTTTTTTTAAAATCATTTTAAATCATTAAAATTTTGTCGTTTGAAAAAAAAAAATTAATAAAATAATTTTTTATAAAAATTAGATATATTTGTATCTAAATATTTACATATTTAGATATGTAGATTTTACATTATTTAAAAATTTGAATCAAATTTATGACATTTTAAATTATGAAAACGTCAAGAAGAGATTTTATAAAAATATCGTCTTTAAGTTTAGGCGGAATTTTAGCCATAAATCCACTATTAAATATGGCAATGGATTCCGACGATAATTTGCAAGATGATAATAAGATAAAACAGTTTCCAACTTATTGTGAAGTTTGTTTTTGGAAGTGTGCTGGTTGGGTACACACAAAAAACGATAAAATTTGGAAAATCACAGGAAATAAAGAGGACCAACATAGCAATGGTAGATTTTGTCCACGTGGTACTGGAGGTGTAGGAATGTATTATGATAATGATAGATTGAAAAAACCTTTAAAAAGAGTTGAAAAAAACGGAAAACAAACATTCGTAGAAATAACTTGGGACGAAGCTTTTAATTTTATTGCTGATAAATTGCAAAAAATTAAAAAGAAATATGGAGCAGAATGTGTCGCATTATTTACTCACGGCTCAGGTGGTAAGTTTTGGGGACATTTACTAAAAGCTTATGGTTCAAGAAATATTTCCGCACCATCTTATTCTCAGTGTAGAGGTCCACGTGAAGCTGGATTTATTGCAACTTATGGAAAAGGTATAGGTTCACCAGAACCACTTGACATAAAAAACACTAAATGCATGGTTTTAATCGGTTCGCATCTGGGAGAAAATATGCATAACGGTCAAGTGCAAGAAATGTCTCAAGCTTTAGAAAAAGGTGCTTCTTTAATTACTGTTGATCCTCGTTATTCTACTGTTGCAAGTAAATCAAAATTTTGGCTTCCGATAAAACCTGCCACAGACATTGCATTATTACTCGCTTGGATACACGAAATTATTTATAAAGAATATTACGATAAAAAATATGTAGAAAAATATACTTATGGATTTGAGGATTTAAAAGTTCATGTTAAAAACTTTACGCCAGAATGGGCTTACGGTAAAACAACCATAAAACCAGATATAATTAGAAAAACAGCAAAAGAGATGTCAAATGCTTCTCCATCTGTGATTATTAATCCTGGTCGTCATGTCACTTGGTATGGTGATGACACACAAAGATTAAGATGTGTTGCCATTCTAAATGCTTTACTTGGTTCTTATGGTAAAAAAGGAGGAATTTATTCTCCAGAGAAATATAAAGTTCCAAAATTTCCTTCTGAGAAATATATCAAACCAAAAAGAGATTGGAGACAAGCTTTTCCAGGAAAATTTAAACTTGCTAAGTTAGCTTTAGCATCAGGAATTTGTGACGCAACAATTTTAAGTGCAGAAAGAGATTGTTCTTTCAAAGGTTGGATAGTAAACGGTACGAATTTAATTACTACTTTGCCAAATCAAGCAAATACTTTAAAAGCTATAAAAAGTTTAGAATTACTTGTTGTCATTGATACTATGCCTACGGAAATTACTGGTTATGCAGATATTGTTCTTCCGGAATGTACATATTTAGAGCGCTATGATATGTTGCGAGTAGCAAAACATAGGAAACCAGCCATTGCTTTGCGTATGCCAGTAACAGAACCTTTGTATGATTCAAAACCAGGATGGTGGATGGCAAGAGAACTCGGTTTAAAAATGGGTTTAAAAGAATATTTTAAATATGAAAATATTACTGAATTATTAGATTGGCAATTGAAAAAAATAGGCTCATCTCTGGAGGAGATGAAAAAAATTGGTGTTAAAACTTTCGAAAGAAAAGAGCCTTTATTTTATGGAGAAGATGAAGAGATAGAATTTAATACAAATACAGGAAAAATAGAATTATATTCTACTGTGATAGAAGAAATTGGTTTTGATCCAATGCCAAAATA
This sequence comes from Bacteroidales bacterium, assembly GCA_029938235.1. Classification (GTDB taxonomy): domain Bacteria; phylum Bacteroidota; class Bacteroidia; order Bacteroidales; family 4572-128; genus 4572-128. The sequence goes on along the minus strand of JAOZVH010000058.1, from coordinate 2,121 downwards.
TCTTGCACATCCAGAGCCAGAAGAAGGTTTTTATAGGTTAAATTATGGTCGCGCTCCTATGCACACTTTTGGCAGAACAGCAAATAATCCGAATTTATTTGATTTAATGGAAGAAAATAATCTTTGGGTAAATCCGAAAGTAGCAAAAGAATGGGATTTAAAAACAGGTCAAGAAGTTTGGTTAAAAAATCAAGACGGAGTAATTGGCTCTAATTCCATAAAAGTTAGAGTTACCGAAAGAATAAGATGGGATTCAGTTTATCTTGTTCACGGTTTCGGAAGTACAAGTAATAAATTAAGTAGAGCGTATAAAAAAGGTTTAAGTGATTCAGAATTAATAACAAATATTATGATGGATCCTTTGATGGGTGGCACCGGAATGCGTGGAAATTTTGTAACTTTTCTTTTAAAAGAACCAAAAAATAATAAATTATGAGATATGCAATGGTCATAGACACTAAGAAATGTGTCGGCTGCAGCGATTGCGTCGTTGCTTGTCAAACAGAGAATAATGTTCCTATAGGATATTGTAGAGACTGGGTTGTTGAAAGTTTGAAAGGAAGATATCCTAATTTAGAAATAGAAATTCGTTCAGAACGATGTAATCATTGTACTAATTCTCCATGTGTACGTTGTTGTCCCACTGGTGCCAGTCATTATGAAAAAGGAGGAATAGTTAAAGTTACTCAGAATGAATGTATAGGTTGTAGTGCTTGCATACAATCTTGTCCTTATGATGCTCGCTACACACATCCAGATGGTTGGGTTGATAAATGTACTTTTTGTATTCATAGGGTAAAAGAAGGTTTAAAAACTGCTTGTGTTTCGGTTTGTCCAACAAATTGTATGTATTTTGGAGATTTAGATGATGAAAATAGTGAAGTTTCTAAACTGTTAATAAAAAGAAAATTTAAAGTTCTTGCTGCTGAAGCAGGCACAAAACCAAATGTTTTTTATCTAATTTAAATTTAAAAAAATGAAAGAAGAAATTATTCTAAGCGGTAGGTTAAATGATAGAATAGACCCTATTTTAAATGCTTGGCATTCTGAAATTCCTATATATTTATTTCTCGGTGGACTTGCAGCAGGCTTGTTATTTTTTGCGGCTTTATTTTTCATTTTAGGAAAAGAAAAAGAATATTCTACAGCTGTAAAATTTGCACCTTTTATTGCTCCTTTGGGAATTAGTATTGGTTTAATTGCTCTTTTATTAGATTTAACTAATCCATTGTATTTCTGGAAGTTATACACTTCTTTTAGAATAGAATCTCCTATGTCTTGGGGAGCTTGGGTTTTGATGTTTGTGACTCCTTTATCTATGATATGGTGTTTGATTTATTTAAAAGAATTTTTTGGATTATTTGGCGAAAAATTTAAAAAAATATCTGATTTAATTTTTGATATTAAGATAGTAAATCTTACAATTGAAATTGCAAAAAAGCAACAAAAAGTTATTGCTTGGATACTTTTGTTATCTTCTGTTGTTTTGGGTGTTTACACGGGAATTTTATTATCAGCATTTAATGCAAGACCACTTTGGAACACTTCTATTTTAGGACCATTATTTCTTGTCTCTGGATTTTCCACAGCAGCAGCAAGTATTATTTGGATGGCTAAGGATCATAAGGAAAGAATTTTATTTAGTAAAATTGATTTAGCATTAATATTAGTAGAACTATTTTTAATTGTACATTTATTTATGGGCTTTATGGCAAGTTCACAAGCACAAATAGATGCGGCAAATTTATTTCTCGGGGGAGAATTTACCATTTCATTTTGGTTGTTTGTAGTGATTTTAGGTCTAATTTTACCTGCATTTTTAGAAACTCTCGAATTAAAAGGTTTTAAAATTCCTGTTGCAATTCCAGTTTTATTGGTTTTAATTGGAGGTTTAATTTTTCGTTTTGTGATGGTTGAAGCAGGACAAGTTTCTAATTATATTTATTAAAATAACCCACGATTTACATCGTGGGAAAAAATTTTTTCAAAAAAATGCCAAAATTTCAATATTTTTCAATTATTAAAAAAATTTTTTCCAAAAAACGAAAAATTTTAATAATTTATTTAAATAAAATTTTATAAATTTTTCATTTGATTAACAATTTTCATAGTTTCTACAGA
>JAOZVH010000057.1 GCA_029938235.1 Bacteroidales bacterium | reverse complement strand
GTAAGAAATATATTTTTGCAAATAATTTTTAATATATAAATTTTTATGATTTTTTATATTTTTTATACCATTATGTAAAGCATAATTGAATTTTTTTATAAATTCATTTTCCAGTTTTACATTGGAAACCCAAACAGCAAAAACAAAAGGTAAATTTGTATATTTGTGCCATTCTTCCGAAAGGTCATAAACAAAAGGATATTTTTTCATCATAGAAAAAGTCCTATCGCCGATGACAACTCCAGCTGTATCAGATTTAATTTTGCTTTCGTAACCGAATTTGGCATTTAAAAACTTAACTTTTATTTTCCAAAATTCTCTTGATAAAATTTTTACAAGATTTATTGAAGATTGAGATTGATAATCTAAATAAATATTTTTTATTTCTTTCAGAGGACGTTCACTCAGCAAAAGAACAGAAAAAACTTTTTTATGCGAAGCTATACAAAAATTAGAAATTAAATTATAATTTTTAATTTTTTTCAAAGAAGCAACCGGAATTAAAGCTATTTCAACTTTTTTATTTATTAATTTTTCCGCACAAACAGATGGAATATCTGAATGTAATGAAAAATATTTTTTATCAAGAAAATTCTCTAAACCAAAAACAAAAGGCAAAGAATTTGAATAGGAAACAATAGATATTTTTAATTTATTCATTATTTTAAAATAATAAAAATTCATAATTTTTGCAAATTTTATCATAAGAATTTTTTATTTCATAAAGTGAAACAAAAATATTTTTTTGTAAAATCTGTAATTCTTCTTTTGATTTAGAATCAAAATTTTGATTTAATTTTTCATCTATAGAAATAATTTTTTCTCGTAAATTTTTATGTTTTCTTGAAATAATATTTTTTGCTATTCCAAGTTTTTTTTGAATGCTATCAATTTTTAAATTTTTTTCAACTTTCTCTGAAAGAATAGAAATTTCAAAAAAATTATTAGAAAATTCTTCTAAATTTTTATTAAATAAATTTTTTTCAAAATTTCTTGTGATTTTTTTAACATTTGTTTTACATTTTTTGCAAAAAGTTTTTTGAATATTTTTATTCAAACTATCTATCAAATATAAATTTGATGAATCAATTTTTGCAGAATTTAATTTTTCCAAATCATTTTTAAAATTCATATTAAATTCTATTTCTTCTAATTTTTCTATATATTTTTTTATGGATTTTTCTTCTAAACTTTTAATGAAAAATTTTAAATCCAAGTTGTGTAAAATTTTCAAATAATTATTTCTTTCTTTTTGCTTTTTTGAAATATTTTCAAAATTTTCATTTAAAAAATCTATAATATTAATTATATTTTTCACATTTTTTAACTCTTTTTCATTTTCAAAATTTGCTGACAAAAAATTAAACATATCTATATATTTTGTTTGAAAAATGTTCAAATAAGTTGTTTTGTTTTTGAAATTTTTTTCATAAAATTCAATTTTATTTTTTATATTTTTATAATTTATTAAAATTATCTTCAATTTTGAAGAAATTTTTTTTTCTTTTTCTTTTGTTTTGGCTTTTTTGAAAGATGCAATTTCTATTTTTATTTCATTAATTTTTTTCAAAAAACTTAAATATTCCATTTCTTGATTGTAAATTTCTTTATCAATTTGTTTCTTTTTTTTCAAATTTCTGATTTTCAATTCGTCTTCTTTTAAACTTTCTTCGTCAATATCATTATAATTACTCATGGTTTCTGACTTATAAATTGAGCGATAATTTGCTATTACAAGATATGGATATTTACGATAAGAAATTTTCTTAGATAAAAAATTTTTTTCAAGAAAAAGCGTATTTTTTTTAAAAAAATTATTTAATTTATTTTTTTTTGATTTTATAAAAAAAGAATTTGTTTCGCTTGACGGTTTAAAAACATAAATTTTCAAAGAATGTAATTTTATATTTTTATTGTTTTCTTTGTACAAATTTATTCCGTAAGTAAATTTATAACTTATACCTTTTACAGAATTTTGCAATAATTTCCCATATTCTCCAACCAAAGACAAAATCATTTTATTGGGCGAAATGCTTGAAATATTTAACAAATTATTCGCTATCAAATTATTAATAATATTTTCTTGATTTTCTAAAATTACAAAACCGTTAATTTTTGCTTCTATTAAATTTTCTTCTGTTTTCAAAAGAGGATATTTATCAATTATTCTCAGACTTTCTGCATCATTAATCTCTATTGAATATTTATATTTTCCCTTATTTTTTTTATTTATTTTAAAATTATAAATTGGATATTCTACAAATTTATTTTCCCCCAAAGATCTCTCATTATTCACTGAAATTGAAAGATATAAATATTGCAATTTTTTTTTACTTTTACTTTCTCCATCAGTTAATTCTGTCAGTAGTTTTTCAAACATATTAGGATTTAATAAAAAAACATCTGTTGATAAATATTGCCATTCGTTAGTAAAATTAGAATTTTCTGTGCTGTAGGAATAAACATTTTCTATGTTTAAATTTAATTGTCCGTAAAAATTTGTTTTGTAAAAACAAATAATTAAGAAATAAAAAAAAATTTTTTTCATTTTTTACAAATTTTTAATATTTTTTTTTCAAAAATACGATTTTTTAAAATATTAAAAATTTATTAAAAAAAATTTTTTTTCACAAAATCTATATAATAATTTTTTTTGGCAAAATTATTGACAATTAATAAAATTAATTATAATAATTGTATTAAAATGAAAAAAGAAATTTTAATTTTTTTATTATTTATTTTTTTTATTTCTTGTTCAGACAAGGAAAAAAAACAAAATAATCAAAATTTATCAAAAGAAGAAGTTTTACAAAAAAACTCTTGGACTAATTTATATCACAAATCTAAAATTGGAAATACTTTTATTTCAAATTTTGAAATTAAACCAAGTTTAGACAATAGAAATAAATCTATTATAGAAGACGATAATAAAAATATTCTGCTTGCAAATCATAAAGGAATTTTGAGTTATAATGGTGAAGAATGGAAACTCATGAAAACTCCGACATCTTTATATTCTTTCGCAAACGATGAAAAATCTAAACGAATATACACTTCTGGAAATAATGAATTTGGTTATATTGAAAAAGATAAAACTTTGAACTATATTTTTCACTCTTTAAAAGGAGAAAATATTTTTAAAGATAAAATTAAAAATATTTCTGTAACAAATGAAATTGTAGCTTTTGGAGGTGAAAAGAATATTTTTTTTTATTCTAAAGAAGACGAAAAAACTACAAAAATTTTAGCGGATGAAGATAGTTTATTTTATAATGGATTTTTTTCTCATAAAGATAAAATCTATATTTCCATTCCAAATGGAGAAAAATTGAAAAATAAGCACAAGAAAAACATTATCAATTTTAATAAATTCAAAAAATTAAAAGACAAGAAAATTATTTTTTATGACAATTTTGATGATGAGCAAACTCTTATTGGAATTAATAATCAAATTTGGTTATTTAATGGAAATAGTTTAAAAAAATTTAATAATAAAGCAGAAAAATATATTAAAGAAAATCTTCTTTCTGGAGGAATAAATATTTCTAAAACTGAATTTGCAATAGCCACAGTAACAGGAGGTTGTATTGTTATTTCAAAAGAAAGTGGCGAAATTTTAAATACTGTAAATTATCAAAATGGATTGCCTGATGACGAAATTTTTGCTTTGGGAAAAGATAAAAATAATGGTTTATGGATAGTTCACGGAATGGGAGTCAGTAGAGTTAATTATAATTTTCCAATTAAAAATTTAGATACTTATCCTGGAATTGAAGGTGAAATATCTTCTATAATTCCATTTGAAAATACAGTTTATGTAGGAACTTCCAAAGGAATTTTCCATCTGGAAAAAGTGAAAAGTTATAAAGAATTGAAGAAATTTGTAAAAATAAAAAAAGGAAGTTCTATAAAATCTAAATGGAAAATAACAAAAGAAATTTGGGGTTTTGGAAAAAAAGACAATTCTTCTGCATCTAAAAAAAGATATGCTTTACAATCAATTACTCACATTTATAAAAAAATAAATGATTTAAATGCTAAATGTAAACAAATTTTAAAAGTAAAAGACTATTTATTAATCGCAACTAACAAAGGATTATTTTCTATAAAAAACAAAAATTTATATCCTATAATTAAAAATAAAAATATAAATTGTTTATATTTTTCCGAAAATAATAATAAATTATATGCCGGAACAAAAGAAGGAATTTTACAAATTTCTTCAAAAAACTCATTTAAATTAGAAAAAGCTATAGGAAATATTTCTGAAAATGTTACATCTATTTTTGAAGATGAAAATAAAAATTTATTATTAGGGTGTGAAAATAAAATTATTAAACTTTCTTTAAATGAAAATGAATATTCATTAGATAAAACATATAATTTCTTAGAAAACTTCTCAGAAAATGCTTTTATTTCAAAAAACCAAAATAATTTATTTTCATATCTTTCTAATAATTCTTATATTTATAATTCTGAAGAAGACAGTTTTATTTTTCATAAAAAAAATTTAAAATCTAATTTGTTTTTTTTTAATGATAAAAGTATCTGGAAAAAAAATTATGAAAAATGGTTTTGTTTGACAGATACTTCTCAGGAAAAAAGGAAAATATCTAAATATTTATCTTTATTTGATAACATAATAGATTGTGTTACTGACGAAAATAGAAATACTTGGGTGGTCTCTGATTATAATAAAATTTATAAAATTTTTCTTGATGAAGAAATATCAAGAAATAATTTTGATGTTTATCTGGCGAGTGTTACTGGTAAAAAAGAAACTTTTTTAGAATCAGACAATTTAGTATTTGAGCATAATAATAATTCTATAAAATTTAAAATTGCAGCACCTTTTTATTCAAAAAATAATGCTACATATTATCAATATCGTGTAGAAAATCTTAATAATGAATGGTCAAATTGGAGTGATAATGGAGAAGTTAATTTTGCATATATTCCTCCGGGAGATTATGAATTCATATTTAAGGCAAAAAATGCTTTTGGAGATATATCAGAAGAAAAATTTATATATTTCACTGTTTCACCACCCTATTGGAAAACTGCTTGGTTTTATTTTTTTGAAGTTTTATTGTTAGCTTCTTTGATGGCTATTTCTTTTTTAATGAATCGTTCAGGCAAAACTTCTAAAATATCGGAAATGCTTACTTTTATTACGATAATTACTGTTTTGCAAACTATTGCATTTCTTATTGCTCCAATTAAAAACAAATTTGCAGGTTTAATTGGTGGTGCTCCTTTATTTAGTTTTCTGATGAATGTTATTCTTGCTTATGTGCTTACACCGATTGGAGAATGGGTAAAAAAATGGCTTGAACAATCTAAAGAAGAAGATACTTTAGCATTTAAAGAAAAATTAAAAAATAAAATTTTTTATTTTAAAAATTATTTTAAATAAAAAAATTTTAATTTTAAAAACCAAGTTTTCAAAAACTTGGTTTTTTTTTATAAAAATTTTAATGGTTAAAAAAAAATCAAAAAACCGTCCAAAATTTTTTTCAAAAAATACCATAAATTTTAAACATAAATTTTTTTCAAAAAAAGATTAATTTTTAAAATTAATTAGTAAATTATTTTCTATTTTATAATTTGCATTTACCAATTAAATCTAAAATTTTATTTAATTTGTTAAAAATAAAATAAAATATATATTATGAAAAAGTTACATTTATTTATTATAAAATCTTATTTAGGACCATTCTTTTTAACATTTTTCATTTCTTTATTTTTATTGCTAATGCAATTTTTATGGAAATATATAGATGAATTAGTTGGAAAAGATTTAGATATAAATATTATTTTGGAATTAATGTTTTATGCTTCTGCTGGTCTGGTTCCTATGGCTTTACCACTTGCAATTTTGCTCGCTTCTATTATGACATTAGGAAATCTTGGTGAAAATTATGAGCTAATAGCATTAAAATCTTCTGGAATTTCTTTATTTCGTTTAATGTTTCCTTTAATAATTTTTGTAACGATTTTGAGTATTTCTGCATTTTTTTATTCAAATAATATGTTGCCTTTTACAAAGTTAAAAATGTCAGCACTTCTTTGGGACATACAACATCAAAGACCAGAATTAAGTATTAAAGCAGGAATTTTTTCTAATGAAATAGACGGTTTTAGTATAAAAATAGATAAAAAAGACAAAAAAACAGGTAAATTATATGGAATTTTAATATACGACCACACAAAAAGAAATGGAAACAAAAATGTAACAGTTGCTGATTCTGGATTAATGAATTTGACAAAAGACGGTTCAGCTATGGTTTTGACTTTATTTAGCGGAGTGAATTACACAGAAGAAAAAGATAAAAAAAGTAATAGAGAAAAAAGAACTTTTCCTCATAGGAAAGATAAATTTGATGAAGAAAAAATTTTTTTCAAATTAAAAGGTGTTGGATTTGAACGAACAGATGAAAATCTTTTCAGTCAAAATTATCAAATGCTAACTCTTCTACAATTAATAAAAGCAGAAGATTCTTTATCCAAAGTTTTGGACAAACGGAGAGAAAAAGTAAAAGAAAATTTATTGAAAAATAATTATTTCAGAAGGAATATAGGAAAACTTAAAAAGTTTAGAAATATGAAAAATAATGTCAAAAAAGAAGAAAATAATTTTTTAGACACAATTCAAAAAAATGAAACTAAAGAAAAAACTTATTTTAATTTTGTAGATTTTTATAATAACTTGGATAAAAAAACTCATGATAAAGTTATGAAAGTTGCTCTAAATTATGCACGTTCAACTAAATCTTATATAACAAACAGTAAAGAAGACCTATTTTATAGAAAGAAAATAATTAGAAAACATAAATCTCAATGGCATTTAAAATTTACACTTTCTTTTGCTTGTTTTGTTTTCTTTTTTATAGGTGCTCCTCTTGGAGCAATTATTAGAAAGGGTGGTTTAGGAATGCCTGTTGTGGTTTCTATTTTATTTTTTGTTGTTTATTATATGCTTTCTATTTCTGGAAAAAAACTTGCTCTTGAAGAAGTATTAGAAACTTATCAAGGAATGTGGTTGTCCTCAGCAATTTTGTTTCCTGTTGGAATTTTTCTTACTTATAAAGCAGCAACAGATTCTGTAATTTTAGATATAGAAATATATTTAGATTTCTTTAAAAAATTTAAGAAGAAGTTAAAGAAATAATAAAAAAAATTTTTTTCAAAAATCGTAAAAATTTTAATATTTTTCAAAAATCGTCCAAAATTTAATGATTTTTTATTTTGAAATTAAAAAAATCTTTTTCAAAAAAACGCCGAAATTTTAATAATTTATTTAAAAAAAATTTTTTCCAAAAAATGCCGAAATTTTAATAATTTATTAAAAAATTTTTTTCAAAAAACGCCAAAATTTTTATGATTTATTAAAAAATTTTTTTCAAAAAACGCCAAAATTTTAATGATTTATTAAAAAAAAATTTTTTCAAAAAAATGCCGAAATTTTAATAATTTCTTTTTAAAAAAATTTTTCCAAAAAACGCCAAAATTTTAATAATTTTATTAAAAAAAATTTTTTCCAAAAAACGCCAAAATTTTAATAATTTTATTAAAAAAAAATTTTTTCAAAAAAACGCAGAAATTTTAATGATTTTTTTATAATTAAAAAAAAAAATAAAAACGGTAATTTTTTATGAATTTAAAATCATTAAAATTTTGGGCGAATTTTGAAAAAAATTTTTTAATTATTAAAAAATTTTGTATTTTTGAAAAATTTTGTATTTTTGAAAAAAAAAATGATTGAAAATAAATACCAAGCAGTTATAGGTTTAGAAGTCCATGCTCAACTTTTGACAAAATCAAAAGCTTATTCTTCTGATACAACAAAATTTGGAGAATATCCAAACACAAATGTTAGTGTAATTTCTCTCGGACATCCGGGAACTCTTCCAAAAGCAAATAAAAAAGTTATAGATTATGCAATAATGCTTGGAATTGCTTGCAATTGCGAAATAAATAAATTTAACACTTACGCAAGAAAAAATTATTTTTATGCAGATCTTCCAAAAGGTTATCAAATTACACAAGATAAAAATCAAATTTGTAAGGGTGGTTTTATAAAAATAAAAAATGAAGATGGTGTATATAAAAAAATAAATCTTGAAAGAATACACATGGAAGAAGATTCTGGGAAAAGCATACATGACCGAGACCCATTTAATTCTTTGATAGATTTAAATCGTGCAGGAGTTCCACTTTTAGAGATTGTTACAAAACCAGATATCCGAAGCAGTCAAGAAGCATATTTATATCTAACTGAAGTTAGAAAAATTCTGAGATATTTAGAAATTTGTGATGGAAATATGGAAGAAGGAAGTTTGCGATGTGATGCAAATATTTCTGTTATGTTAAAAGATGCTAAAATTTTTGGCACCAGAACAGAAGTTAAAAATATGAATTCCATTTCAAATGTAAAACGTGCAATAGAATATGAAATAAAAAGACAAATTAAAATTTTAGAAGAGGGTGGAAAAATAAAACAAGAAACTTTAAATTTTAATGCTGTTACCGGAGAAACAAAATTTATGCGTTCAAAAGAAGAAGCAAATGATTATAGATATTTTCCCGAACCAGATTTGCCTCCGGTGATTTTAAGTGAAGATTACATAGAAAAAATTAAAAAAAAGATACCAATGCTTCCGGAGGAATTATATGAAAAATATACAAAAAAATTAAAACTTTCTGATTATGACGCTTCTATAATTACAGAAAATAAAGAAATTGCGATTTTTTTTGGAAAAATAATTTCTCATACAGATAATTATAAAAGAGCAGCAAATTATTTAATGGGCGAAATAAAATCTTTTTTAAATGAAAAAGCTATAAATATTTCTGAATTTCCCATTCCTCCGGAAAAAATTGCGAATTTAGTTGATTTAGTAGAATCAAATAAAGTTAGTAATTCTGTGGCTTCGAGAAAAATTTTTCCCGAATTAATAAAATATCCTAATAAAAATCCTATAGAAATAGCAAATGAAAAAAATTTAATACAAATGGACGATGAAAGTGAAATTTTGAAATTTGCAAAACAAAGCATAGAAAAATATCCACAAAAAGTAAAAATATATCAAAATGGAAAAAAAGGTTTAATTGGTTTATTTATGGGAGAAGTTATGAAAATGTCAAAAGGAAAAGCAAATCCTAAAATGGCAAATAAAATTTTAAAAAAATTGCTTAATAATTAAAATTTTTTTTTTAATTAATTTTTTTTAATTAATTTCGTAGTAATTTTAAATTATGAATATTTCAGATAATATAAAAAATTTTCAAAATAAGTTTTCTAAGAAAATTAAACTTGTTGCAGTTTCTAAGAGAAAATCTAATGAAATGATTTTAGAGGCTTATAATTCTGGACAAAGAGATTTTGGAGAAAATAGGATACAAGAATTAAAAAAAAAACATTTTGAATTGCCAAAAGATATTTTATGGCACGCTATTGGTCATTTACAAAATAATAAAATAAAATTTATTGCTCCTTTTGTACATATGATTCATTCTGTGGACAGTTTGAAAATTTTGAAAAAAATAAATCAAGAGGCAAAAAAAAATAAGCGTTCTATCTTTTGTTTATTACAAATTTTTATTGCTGAGGAAGAAAATAAATTTGGTTTAAGTTTAGAAGAAGTAAAAAATTTATTAAATTCAGAAGAATTTAATGATTTAAAAAATGTAAAAATTTGTGGTTTAATGGGAATGGCAACATTTTCTGACAATGACAAACTAATTAGAAAAGAATTTCGTTATTTAAAATATTGTTTTGATGAAATAAAAAAAAGTTTTTTTTCAAAAGAATCTTATTTTAAAGAAATTTCCATTGGAATGTCCGGAGATTATAAGATAGCAATGGAAGAAGGAAGTACAATTGTAAGAATTGGCAGTTCTATTTTTGGAAATAGAAATTAATTTTGAAAAATTTTTTTTATTAATAACAATTTTAATTATTAAAATATGAGAATAAATTATTTGTTTTTTAGAGTGTTTACGTTTATTGTTTTTTTTACGTCTGTGCTGATGTTTTCGTCTTGTAGTGATGATAAGAAAAAAGATGATTTGGATAATGAATTTACCGAAAAAGACATGAAAAGTAATGTTGAAAATGGAGGACACATTGATAGAGAAACACGAAAAATATTTCACACATTACCTTCTCCTATAGAAACAGCATTAATTATTAAACATTCTGGTGCTGTTTATGACGAAAATTTATTGAATTCTACTAAGAATTTGTCTCGCTATTCTACGAATAAAAGTATGGCTTTGAATCTTGGAATTTATAGCACAGATTTAAGTTATGCAAGTATGTTTGACCAAACTCAAACTTCTATACTTTATATGGCAACAGCAAAAAAATTAGCGGAAAAACTTGGTATTTTAGAAATGATAGATGAGCAAACAATGAGAAAACTTGAAAAAAATATTAATAACAAAGATGTTATTATGACAATTATCTCGGAAAGTTTTATGAATTCTAATGCTTCTTTAATGCAAAATGAAAGACCAGCTGTTTTATCTATGGTTTTAGCTGGAGGTTGGATAGAAGGACTTTATCTTGCAACTCAATTAGTTGACGTAGATAAAGCTGACATAGTAGAAAATGACCTTGTGGACAGAGTAATAGACCAACGTTTGACAATTACAAATTTAATTAGTTTATTAGAATTAAATAAGGATTTTGAAGATATTGCATCTTTGTTAGAAGATATTAAAGAATTAAATGCAAGTTTTGAAAAAATAAAAGTAGAAGTTTCTACAAAAAAACCTTTATTAGATACAACCAATAAAATTACAAAAATAAAATCAAATGTGCAAGTATCTATTACGCCGGAAATTTTAAAAAGTTTAGCAAAACGAGTTAAAAAAATTAGGGATAAATATACTTTATAAAAAAATTGTTATGAAAATTTTTAAAAAATCTTTTTTAATAGCATTGTTATTTGCTTTTTCTGTGTATTCAGCAAAATCTCAGTGCGAAGAATTTGCCCAAAGTGAGTGTAAATCTGAGCTTGGCAATTATCTTCACGATGGAAACTATAATGCAACAACATTAACACAAGGACAGCATATAGAACTTGTTAAAACATTTTATTCTGGATTAAATCACAGAATAGTTGTTTGTGCAACTAATGAGTTGCCAGATATTTTGTTCGAAGTTTTTGATGGTGATAGAAATCTTGTTTTTAGTAATAAAAATGAAGATTATACTATGATGTGGGATTTCGCAGTAGAAACAAGCCAACAATTGATAGTTTCAATTACTGTTCCCATTTCAAGTGATGAAAAATTTGCTAAGAGTGGTTGTACTGCTGTTCTTCTTGGTTTTTCTACTGGTTCAGATGGTGAGTAAGATTTGCCCACGATTTATACCGTGGGTAAAACAAAAATAAATAAAAAAAATTTTTTTAATAAATGAGAATTTTTATAAAATTAATAATTTTTATTTTTTCCATTCAAATTTTTTATTCCCAAAAAATATTCATTTTAGATGAAAAAACAAAAGAACCAATTTCTCAGGTTTTAATTTATAATCTTTACAAAAGTAAATTTCTTATAAGTGATGAAAATGGTTCTGTAGATTTATCTAATTTTTCACCAAAAGATAGCTTATTTTTTCAACACACATCTTACAAAATTTTAATTTTAAATAAAAAAAATTTTTTCAAAAAAAGCAATGTTTTTTTGAAAAAAAAAAATATAAAAATAGATGATTTTATAATTTACGGTGAAAAATCAAAAATTAAAAATTTGATTTTTAATAAAATTGACATTTTAAAATCTAATGAATTATCCATTTCAAATGTAGAAAATTCCGCAAATTTATTAACAAAAACAGGAAATATTATCGTTCAAAAAAGTCAAGGAGGAGGTGGAAGTCCAATAATAAGAGGTTTTGAGGCAAATAAAATTTTAATGGTAATTGACGGTGTACGTATGAATAATGCAATTTATAGAAGTGGACATCTACAAAATTCCATAACAATCGACAATGCAATTTTAGAAAATACAGAAATTATTTATGGCAGTGTCGCTGTGATTTATGGAAGCGATGCTCTTGGTGGAGTTATTCATTATCAAACAAAAAAACCAAAGATAAATGTAAAAAAAATAAGTTCTTACTTTCAATATTCCACAATGAATACAAAAATAAGTCATATAAATTTAAATTTTGGAAAAAAAAAATTTGCATTATTGAGTAGTTTTACTTATAAAAATTTTGGAGATATAAAAATGGGAAAAAATAGGGAGTTTCCAAATTGGGGAAAATCTTTTCATTATGTAAAACAAATAAACAATATTGACTCAACTTTTATAAATTCAAATGCAGAAATACAAAAAAATACGTCTTATAAACAAATGGATTTTTTACAAAAAATTTTATTTTCTTTTACAAAAAAAATAGACATAATTTTCAATTTTCAATTTTCTACTTCTTCAAATATAAACCGTTATGATAAATTAAATGAATATAAAAATGATAATCTAAAATATTCCTTATGGTATTACACTCCGCAAAATCGTTTTCTCGGAAATGTTAAAACTTTATTAAAAAATAAAAATTTTTTTTACGATAATTCTATTTTTATTTTATCATATCAAAAAATAAAAGAAGGTAGAGTTTCTCGAAAATTCCGAAATGAAAATTCTTTATTTCAAAAGGAAAATTTGAATATTTACGGCATAAATATAGATATGTTCAAAAAATTTCATAAAAAAGATTATTTAAAATATGGTTTTCAATTTGATTATAACGAAGTTTTTTCTGAAGCTTATTATGAAAATATTTTTACAAAAAATAAAAATTTTGCACAAACAAGATATCCAGACGGAAATAGTTATACAGAAAACTATTCTTTTTATTCAATGTATAATTATTTTTTTAATGAAAAAATTCAAGCGAAAGCCGGAGTTAGATTTAATTATTCTTCCTTAGAATCAAAATTTATAGATACAAATTTTGTAAAACTTTCGTTTAATAAAATTTATATTGACAATTTTTCTATAACTAAAAGTGCCGGAATAATTTATTCTATAAAACAAAATTTAAAATTAAATTTAATTTTTTCTAATGGTTTTAGAAATCCAAATGTTGATGATTATGGCAAAATAAGAGCAAAATATGAAAAAATTATTATTCCAAATGGTGAATTAAAACCAGAATATACTTATAATTTGGAATTTGGAATTTCCAAAAATTTTAAAAAAATAAAAATTAATGCAGTTTTTTACAAAACTTTTGTAAAAAATGGAATTTTTAGAACAAATTATTCTATTAATGGAAATGACTCTTTGAATTATGACGGAGATAATTATAAAATAATTACAAATAAAAATATAAATGAAGCCGAAATAAAAGGTTTTTCTTTAAATTGTTTTGCAAATTTTTCTAAATTTTGGAAAGTAAATTATACATTTAATTATACTAATGGAAAAAATATTACACAAAATTTGCCAATGGGACATATTCCTCCAATTTTTGGTAAGATTTCTATAATTTATAGAAATAAATTATTTTTATATGAAATAAATTGTTTTTATAATGGTGAAAAAAATATAAATGATTTTTCGCCTTTCGGCGAAGATAATCAAACACAGGCAACAAAAAACGGTTATCCATCTTGGAAAGTTTATAATTTGAATATTAAATACAAAATTTCTAAAAATTTTGTATTTAGTTTTTCAATGGAAAATATTTTAGATAAACATTATAAAACTTTTGCTTCAGCAATTAGCGAAACCGGACGAAATTTTATTTTTAATTTAAAATATAATTTGTAATAACAAATATTTTTATAAAAATAATCAAACTTTCGGAACAAAGTTTGATTACAATATTCCTATAAATTTAAAAAAATGTCTTAAACAATTTATTAAATAAATTGGATATGAAAAATTCTGATATTTTTAATTTTGTATATTTTTAATTTTTTAATTTCAAAAATTAATTTTATGAAAAAAAATCTTATTTTTTTTACAGTATTTTACTTTTTTATTTGCTCAGCAGAAGCACAAGAAAAAGATACTTTAGACTATCTTGAAATGTCCCTAGAAGAATTAATGCAAATTGAAATAACGACTGCTTCCAGAGTTTCACAAAAAGCAACAGACGCACCAGCAACAGTTTATGTTATAACAGAAGAACAAATTAATCTTCGTGGTTATTCTTGTTTAACTGATTTATTGGAAGATATTCCACAGATAGAAATTCAAAAAAAATCTATATCTCAAAATTCTAATATTTTTACCATTAATGGTATTTTTGGCTCTGAAAAATTTATTATTTTAATGGATGGAATAAGAGTAAATTCCTCAACTGGAACAAAACATACGATACATGAAAGCTATAGTTTGATAAATGTAAAACAAGTTGAAGTTATACTTGGACCAGCTTCTTCTTTATATGGTGCAGATGCTTTTACCGGAGTAATTAATATTATTACAAAAAGAGGGAATGAAAATAAAAATTTACATTTATCTGCTTCATACGGCTCTTTTAATTCTTTTAACTCTGCATTTGCCTATGGTCTTGGAAATGATGAAATTTCTTTTTCTCTAACAGGAAAAATTTACCATTCTGATGAGCCTTATTTTCCAGATATTTATAAAGAAGAATATAAATGGTATAATGATAATTATAAACCAAAAGGGGAGATGTTAATGTTTGGTGATACCGTTATTTTACCAATAAAAGAATGGAAAACTCCAACAAATTCATATTTTTTACATGCAAAACTTAATGTTAAAGATTTTGAAATAGGATATTCTAAAAATTATGAATCTCACAGTAATTCCTTTGCTTCTTCTCCAAGTATTTATATTTACTCAGATGAAGCAATTTACAATACGCATATAGAATCTTTTTATGCAAAATATAATTTTTTATCTGAGGATGAAAAATTTCATATAAACACAGAAATTTCTACTCAGGGATTTAAGGTTTATCCAGAATCTCAATTTTTAAATCAATATGCTGGTTATTTACCAGCTTATAAATATGAGAATAATAAAGTAATAAAATTAGAAGAACAAATAGATTATAAAATAAATGATGATTTTTTATTACTTGCTGGATTTTCTGTTGAAGATATAAATTCTTTACCAAAAACAAGTGATCTTCCTTTCAAATATAATGAAAATTTATCCAGTGCAGAGCAATTGATTTATTATCCGGGCACAAACATTCTTGATAAAGATAGTAATGATCTAAGCATTTACCAAGATTTTCACAATATAAAATATAGAAACTTTGGTTCATATTTTCAAGTTCAAAAAAACATTTTTTATAATATTAGATTATCAGCAGGAATCAGATATGATTATAATACTCGTTATAATTATTCTATAAATCCTCGTTTAGGTTTAGTTTATTCAAAAGATAAAATTACTTTTAAATTACTTTATGGAAGTGCTTATCTCGCGCCTTCACCTTATAAATCTTATGAGCATTATGGATCTTTTTCTGTTGTAACAGATAGTATAACAAATGAAATTACTGGTTTAGCAAGTGGTTTTTGGCATTTGTCAAATAAAAATTTAGAAGCGGAAAAACGTCAATCTTATGAATTTTATACACTTTATCAGATCAACTCTGGAATGGCATTTTCTGTAAATGCTTATTTTAGTAAAATAGAAAACCTAATAGATTCTGAGGGTTTTTCAAATGTAATTTTTCAAGGAGTAAATGTTGATTTTGTAAACAAAACTATAAATAAAGGCGATGCAGAAACTTATGGATTTACAGCAAAATTAGATATTAAAAAGAAAATATCAGAATATATTTACATAGATTGTTTTACTGCATATTCTTTTTCTGATGGAAATATAAACGATAATCCATTGATTTTCAATGCAAAAAACACTTTGAAAACTGGAATTGGAATAAATTTTAAAAATAAATTTTCTATTTTTACAAAAATACTTTATCGCTCAAAAAGTCATTATAGAAAATCTAATAGCGAAAAAGAAATAACAAACGACGCATTTACTTGTGTAAATTTATATACAAAATATAAATTTTATGATAATGATAAATTATCCACATCTTTATTTTTAAAAATTGATAATCTTTTAAATTCTAAATTTTACAATGTTGGTTATGAGGGACTTGCAAAAACACCTCAGGATCCAATAAAAATTATGATGGGAATTAATTTAGATTTCTAATATTATTTATATTAGTAAAGCAATTAATAATGGCAAAAATTGTTTCATATTTTTAACAAATTTTTATTTTTATTAAATGAAAATTTGGTTCTTGGAACCTTTTATGAAATATAAAATTTTTTTCATTAAAATATAATTATTATGATTCATCGTCCACGCCATAGCTGTATCTAAGGAATAAATTATTGATTTTAAAACAATTAAAATATTTTTATCAAAAAAAATATTTCTATTCGATACTTCAAGATTTTACAAAGAATTTATCCA
>JAOZVH010000252.1 GCA_029938235.1 Bacteroidales bacterium | reverse complement strand
TTTTTCAAAAAACGTCCAAAATTTTAATATTTTTTAATTTCAAAATAAAAAAATTTTTTTTCAAAAAAACGTCCAAAATTTTACGATTTTTTAATTTCAAAATTCGCCCAAAATTTTAATATTTTAAATTTAATAATGTGCGGTGAAAACACCGCAAGCGCAAAGAACGCCCAAAATTTCAACATTTTAATTTTTTACATTTTATCTACTATTTCAAATTTGCGTGATTTTACTAATTTTATACTATTGTAATCATTTTTGTTTGTAAATTCAAATTGCCATATCAAATAATCTGAATTTTGTCTTTCAAAAAATAAAGTAATAATTTTTTTATTTGTATAACTGGACCATTGTCGAAACGGATAAAATAATTGTCTAATAATTGTGTTAGTTGTCTTAATATTCTTAGCTTCAATCAATACAAGCTGATTTCGCCCTTCGTAACCTGCATCTACTTCTGTTTGCACACTTCTAACTTCAATTTTTTGTTTACCAACTTTAAAAGAAAACTTCGGTTATATTTTCTGCCTCTTATAGTTAAAACTAATGAATTATCTTTCATAAAAGTTCTTATCAAGCTTGAAGCATATGCAAAATCTAAATGTTGCATTTCTGAATTTCCAACTTTTGAGAGTCTAATTCAAAATCGAGTTTTGAATGGTAAATTTTTGTAGTTTCTGATATTTTTGGAATATCAAAATAACCTTCTCCTTTTATAATTGAATAAATACCATTTTTAATCGGTAATAAAAATAATTTATTTTTTTTGAAAATATCAGGACGACTTTCTCTTGTATCTTGTTTACACAAAATTCTTACCTCTCTTTGTTTGTTTTCTTAAAATGAGATGTCGCCTCTTTTATTTGCTTTGCTGTTATCGTAAATGGCTCTTTATTAAAATCTTGTTCATAGATTTTATATTTTTTAAAAATAATATCCCATCTTCATTATTCATTTTTTAAAAATTTGTAATTAATAATTCATTTATTTTTCCTCTTTTGCTTCCAACCGAATTTATTGATCTTGAAGCAAGCACTCTTTTAATTTTAAATCCCTTATAATGTTTTTCGAAAAAATCATCATTTGGATTTGTATTTTTAGGGTCAGAATTGCTTAGCATTAATTTGTATGAATGTTTATGTAATTCTTTAAATATTTTTGATAAACGGATAGATGTTTATCATTAAATGCCATTTTTCCTGTGTAAGTTGTAAAACTTGATGTTTTGCTTATTGGACGATATGGTGGGTCCAAATAAACAAAAGCATTTTTATTTTCTTCATTTTTCAAATTTGAAAAATCAGCAAATTCAATTCAAATTCTGTAGAACTTTCGAAACATTTTTTAAATTTTCTTTTTCATAAAACTTTGGTTTTTCATATTTTCCAAAAGGTGCATTAAATTCTCCCTTTAAATTTAGTCTAAATAACCATTAAAAGATGTTTTATTTAAAAAAATCATTTGGGCAGCTCTTGGTATCCATAGATCATTGTATTTATTATAGTTAATATTAAACCTATTTTTATTGTATTTTTCTCTCTCCGAATAAAAAAAATTGCTTCGTTTTTCTCCATTTAATTTTTGATATTGTTTTTGATATTTTTCTAAAAGATCAATTATGTCATTTACGTTTTTTTTCACAACTTTATAGACCAAAATTAATTCTTCATTAATATCTGATAAATATGCTTTTTCAATATTATATTTATTCATTATGTCGAAAAAAACAGCACCACCTCCAAGAAAAGGTTCATAATATTTTTTAATTTCTCCATTTTTTAATTCTTCTGGAAAATATTTGTTAAGCATCCTAAGTAATTGACTTTTACCACCAAGCCATTTAACAAATGGTTTTACCTTAGTTTTTTCTAACTCTGGAAATAAACTTTTCATTTTAATAAATTTTTAATTATTACATTGCAAAAAATTTAATTTATAAAAAAAAATCAAATTCGCTCAAAATTTTCAATTTTTTAATTTTTTTCAAAAAAAAATTTTTCCAAAAACGTCATTTTTTTAAATTATTATTTCAAATATACATTTATTTTTTTAAACAAACATAGTTATATTTGTCAAGGAAAATATCTATAAATATTTTTCCTGTTTAAGAAACGTTCGAACCAAAAAATGTCAAAATCATAATTTTTATTATTTTCAATACTTATTCCTATTCTGTAATTACCTAATCTTATGCGATATTTATTAGAATATCCAGACATTTTACTAAAATTTAAAATTTCAGGTATTTCATTTTTTTCGATATTTTCTACAATATTTTAATATTTATGATTATTTTTTGAATTTTATCCAAAAGTTTTTTATCCTTAATTTTTTTCAATTATTTTTAAACGAATTTCTAAAATTTATTTTCATAAAATTTTGTATATTTAAAGATGATTATTTTCTAAAATATCCATTATTTCGTCTCTACTTGCTTTACCAGAATTTTTTCCTTCGTCTATTGCATTTGCTAAACCAAAATTTTCAATCATTTCAATAAATTCTGGTGTTTTTACAATCTTAATGTAATTTAATTGCAAAAGCATATCAATAAAATATCTTGCTTTTGATTTTTCAGTTATTTGAATTTGTAAAGTATCCATTTTATTTTTTTTATATTTGCAAATATAATTTAATTTTTAATATTAAAAATTAAAAATCCCAAAAAATATCATTTTTTTTAATTTTTATTAAAAAAAACTTTTTTCCAAAAAACGTCATTTTTTTCAATTTTTTATATTATAAGTCTGTAAATTATGAAAAACAAAAAAATCTGTTTTTCTTTTTTTCCCATTGAAAATAAAATCTTTTTCATAAATATTATCGTAAGAACCATAAGCTTTAAATTTAAGATTATTATTTCCTTCTTTTAAATTTATTCTGGTGTAGTGAATTGCATAAGGTAAAATTTGCCAATTTCGTGTGTCTGCTTTTTCTGTAACAGCATTTATTATACTTAAAGCCGCACCAAGTGCTTCGTCTTCTTTTGCGGCTAATTTTTCCAAAGCTTTTTTTGTCGCCATTCTTAATAAAGAAGCACCAATTTCTCTTAACATTCTATCTTTCAAACATTTAAAAGCAATATTATTAATATTTTGTGATTCATCAAGAATTAAATTCTTTCCATTTACATTAATTTCTGCATTCTTAAAAACAGGTTTTCTTTCTAAATATTTTGGAAAAGCAATTCTTGTTATTCCTAATGCGTTCCTTTCTTTTTTATTTGAAACATAATATGGAAATGAAATATCTAATTCCGAATTATAAAAAGTTACCAAATTACCACTTCCTCTTATTGCTGTAAAATTTAAACTCCATTCACTTTTTACCGGACATAAACCTGTTTGCCAGAAAAATACCAAATAAGATTGTTTTTTTTTATGTTTATATTTCTTATTAAATTTTTTTTCATAAAATCTTAATTCTTCCTGAAAACCTGTTAAATAAGCAGTTCTTAAAATATCTAATTTTAATTGCTCAGGAATTTTCACATTAAAATTTTTTTCATAATCTTCTTCATAAACTTCCAAAGCATTTCTATAAGCGATGAAAGCATCATTATAATTTCCATTTGCATCATAAATTAAACCCATTAAATTATTTGCAAATGCATCTCGTTGATAACGATTTTTATGATCTTTATGTTTGTCGTTTAATTCATTTAATTTAATATTTATTTGTTTACACTCGACAATTGCTTCTTTGTATTTTCCAATTTCTAAAAAATTTAAAGCCTTATAATAATTTATCATAACTATTTCAAAATCTTCTGGTTTATAAGGTTTAATATTTGGATTTGAAATTAAAGTTAATGCTTCCATTGCAAGATTTCTATTTTGTTCGTCTATAATTTTATCCGCTTCGTTAAAATAATTTAAACTCTTATTTTGGTCTTTCAACATCCAAGAAACAACTCCACGATTTAAAAGATATAATAACCTGTTTTTTCCTTTTTTACTATTATCATTTTCCAGAAAAATATTTGCTTTTTCTAAATCTCCCGTTCTAAAATATTCTTGAAATTTTAAATTTTTTTGATAATAAGTTGCACAAGATACAAAAATTGTTACAATGAAAATTGTTGAAAAAAAGTATCGTTTTTTTAAAAAAAATTTTTTCATTTTTATTTTATTTTTTAACAAAAATAAAATAAAATTTTTATTATTAATTTTTCATTTAAAATTATTAAGAGAATATTTTTGAAAAAAATCGATTATTTTTTCAAAATATAAGAGATGAAAATTTTATCAATTTTTTAACAATAATTTTTTATTATTCTTCCACCATTTTTTTTTTATTTCTTCGGCAAATATTTCTATATCTTCATTAAATCCAACCTTTTTTGCAAGATGTTCTAAAATAATATCATCAATTAATTTGATTAAAACTTTGTGTTCTATAAAATTTTTATCAATTGTGATTAAAAATTTATTCTAAATGTTTCCAATCTTAAAGAATTTTGCATAATATTTTTTTTTCAAATTAAATATTTTTTTATTAATATAAATTATAAGAAATTAAAATTTTAAAATTTATATTTTTATTAATTATTTCATTTTCAAAATAATTATTTTTTGTTATATCTTTTAAACCATAATTAAATCTTAAAATTGCCTTAAATCTTTCAGAAAACAAAAATTCATAAGCAAGCAAAATAGAAAAATCATTATTTTCAAAAGCATTCATATAACCATTTTTAGAAAATTTATTCTCTGTTTTTTCGCCAAAATAACCATATGCGTCAAGCGTCCACGCCATAGCCGTCAGTCTAAGGACTTAAATTATTGA
>JAOZVH010000251.1 GCA_029938235.1 Bacteroidales bacterium | reverse complement strand
CACAAAAATAAAAGTGGCTTTTGTTTCTACAAATTCAATTTCGCAAGGTGAACAAACTTCTATTTTGTGGGGCGAAATGATAAATAGTTACAAAATCGTAATTCATTTTGCACACAAAACTTTTAAATGGAGCAACGAAGCCAAAGGAAATGCAGCAGTTTATGTTGTAATTATTGGTTTTGCAAATTTTGAAATTAAAAATAAAATAATTTTTGATTATGAAGATGTAAAAGGAGAACCGCTATCTATAAAGGCAAAAAATATAAATCCTTATTTAATAGATGCACCTAATTTGTTGGTAATAAAACAAACGAAACCCATTGCAAAAGTGCCTAATATGAATTTTGGTAATATGCCATTAGACGGTGGAAATCTTTTATTTACTGATAATGAAAAAATAAAATTTATTGAAAAAGAACCCAAATCAGAAAAATATTTTTTAAGGTTAATAAGTGCACGAGAATTTTTAAACAATAAAAAACGGTGGTGTTTGTGGTTGGTTAATGCTAATCCAAAAGAATTAAAATCAATGAAAGAAGTTCTAAAACGGATAGAAGCGGTAAAAAAATTTAGACTTGCAAGCGTAGCACTCTCAACACAAAAACATGCAGATACTCCTGCTTTATTCAGAGACCGAAACAGACCTGAAACATTTATTGTAATTCCAAGAGTTTCATCAGAAAATAGAAAATATATTCCAATGGGATTTTTTGATAAAAATAATGTAGTAAGCGATTCTATGTTATCCATTTCAGGAGCTACAATTTTCCATTTTGGAATTTTAACATCAGAAATGCACATGACTTGGGTAAAATATACTTGTGGATATTTAGGTACGAGTTTTAGATATTCAAAAAATATAGTTTATAATAATTATCCTTTTCCGAAAAACATAAACGACAAACAAAAAGCACGAGTAAAAAAATTTGCCCAAAAAGTTTTAGATGCACGAGCAGAATTTCCAGATGGTAGTTTGGCAGATTTATACGACCCCATAACAATGCCTCCAAAATTAGTAAAAGCACACAATCAATTAGATAAGGCAGTAGATTTGTGTTATAGACCGCAAGTTTTTATAAACGAAAGAGCAAGAATAGAATTTTTATTTAATTTATACAGTCAATATATGACCCCAATACTTGCCGAAATGAATAAAAAGAAAAAACCTAAATAAAAAAGAAATGAAAAAAATTTTATAATTTATAAAAACGTAAAAAAATGGCGTTTTTTTGAAAAAAATTTTTTTTTAATTATAAAATAAAATTTTATCAAATTGATTTAATTTTTATAAAAAATTATAAAAAAATTTGGAATAACGATTTTTTTTTTTATATTTGCAACAATTTTGAAAAACTTATGTAATAAAAGTTGCTAAAAGTCAAAAGTCACCTGTTAGGGTGAATTAAATAATAACAATAATAAAATGAACAAATATGAATTATGAAGAATACAAAATAAGCTGGAAAAATGAAATTGGAATAAAGAGTAATATGAATACGGTTGAAAAAGGAAGATTGTTTTCAACAGAATTGTTTACTCAATATCTTGATGTTTCTTTACTTGATGATAATCTATATTACATTGACGGAAAATCAGATGGTGGTATTGACTTGGCGTATTTAGAAAAGTCAGAAAATGATGACGATGAAGATACTTTACAAGGAGATACTTGGTACATCGTTCAAAGCAAATATGGTACTTCTTTTCAAAATAGTGATACTATTTATAAAGAATTTAGAAAGCTAATAAAAACATTAAAAGAGGATAATACAAATTTATCTGAGAAAGCCCAATCTTTTATTGACAAAATTACATTATTCGTAAATGAACGAGCCGACCCAGATTTAGATAAAGTTATTATATTATTTGCAACAGAAGATAAATTATCAATTGAACATAATAATGTTATAAATGAATTACGGAAAGATATAAAAAATAAACTTGGGAATATTTTTGATGTTAAACCGATTTCTATATATTCTATTTATGAAAAACTTAGTGATGCGAACAATTCAATTGAAGATAAAATAGAAGTTGCCTTAAAAGCCAAAATATCTAATCCAAATCCAGAAGAAGGAGTTTTTCTTGCTGGAAGTGTTAATTTGTTAGATTTATTTGATTTTTTAGAGGAATATGAAAGACAAACAGGAGATGTAAATAGTATTTTTGATAAAAATATTAGGAAGTTTTTACGGTTTAGAGGGCAAATTAATAAAAAAATTAGAACAACATTACAAAAAGAACCTAATAACTTTGGACTTTATAATAATGGTATAACAATTATTGTTAGTGATTGGTATAATCATAAAAGTGGTAAAAGTAAACGAGTACTTGTAAATCCTTATATTGTAAATGGTTGCCAAACAACAAGCACAATTTGGGAGGTTTTGAATAACTTCTCAAGAGAAAAAGTTGGAGGAAATAAAAATGATAAAGATTATTGGAGAAAGAAATTTGAAAAAGGTGCTGTTATGGTGAAAATTGCAATGGTAAGAAGAGACCACACTGTTGAAAAATATTGCACGTTTTACAAATAGTCAAAATGCAATACGCGAAAAAGATTTTATTGCATTAGATTCTTCTTTTTCTGATTTTAAAGATGAATTTGCAGAAAAATATAAACTTTTTCTTGAAACACAAAGAGGTGCTTGGGAGGCACAAGCTACTTTACAAAGAAAAAAAAATTATAAAGGATATAGATTTTCTAAATCTGATTCAGCTTATGTTTTCAATTTAATTAAAGTATATGGTGCTGCATGGTTTGGAGAAGTAGGCAATGCTTACAATAAAAATGCCTTATTTTCGCCAAAAGGAAAAATATACGAACGTATTTTGAACAAAGAACATAATACATTTGATGTTGATGATTTATTTGTAACTTTTCATTTATATAAATTAGCAGAAAGCAAGGAAAACAAAAAACGCCTAAAATCAACAAAGTTTTTATTTTACAGAGTTATAATAGAGCTTTTAAAATCCATTGTTATTGCCGCAAATATGCAAATGGATAAAGATAATGTAGAACTTAAAAATGAAGTGTTAACAAATAGCTTACTGAAATTTATTAATAATAAAAAAGCTTTTGAAATATTAACAGAATATGCTTTTGATTTGATTGATGAGTACCTTGATGTTTCGGCTGAAAATAATCATACTACTGAAACTGATTTTAAAGGTAGTAACTTAAATTCCTTTATTAAAAGTCCTCGACTAGGAATAGATAATAACTATGCAACCTCTCTAAATGTATTGATAAAAGATACAAAAAGGTTCATTAAGAAAAATAAAAAAGATTTTGAATATATGAAAAAAATAATCTTGAATTAAACACTAACATTTGCTTTGAAACCCATATGCGTCATCGTCCACGCTTGATTTGGTATTCCACGTGTCAAGCGTGGACGATGACGCATAATAGTTTTTTATTTTGAAATTAAAAAATATTAAAATTTTGGACGAATTTTTGAAAAAAAATTTTTTATTTTCAAAATAAAAAATATTAAAATTTTGGACGTTTTTTGAAAAAAATTTTTTATTTAAAATTGAAAAATATTAAAATTTTGGGCATTTTTTGAAAAAAAATTTTTTTTTAATTTAAAAAAAATTCAATAACTTTCTATTTTTTTTCCAAAGACTTAAATAGTTTTGAAAACTAATATTTAATTTATATGAAATATTTTCAGGAAAAGATTTTGCAATAAATTCACGGAAGTAATTACGAATAAAAATGTGCAT
This sequence comes from Bacteroidales bacterium, assembly GCA_029938235.1. GTDB lineage: Bacteria > Bacteroidota > Bacteroidia > Bacteroidales > 4572-128 > 4572-128. The sequence continues at coordinate 1,078 of JAOZVH010000251.1, read as the reverse complement.
TAATGAAAATGCTTTGTATTTTTTTCCATTTTCTAAAATAATAGTAAAAATACTTTCTAAACGACCTTTTAAATATTCTTTACTTTTATCTTTATGGAGATAGAATTGAATAGCTTTTCTAATATTTAAACGATAATTTACGATGATTTTTTTGCGTTCTCGTTTTAGATTTTTATGATTGAGTTTGTACAATTTTACCATTTCCCCGCCTTCATCTGTTCGCCCTTCAATTTTTCCATCAGGAAAATAAATAAAATGTTTTTCTGGTGATTTTTCTATTTCAGGATTGATAAATAAAGGTGCTTCTTTTAAATGTAATTCTTGTGATGAAGTTATACTTGTGTCGTTTATTTTTTTCTTTTGTATGGGGAAATAATTACTTTTTGCATTATTGCAACTGCTACACAAAGGAATTAAATTACTCCATTCATAAGTCAACCAATGATAACCTGAGTGATTATATTCTGGCTTTTTTTTATATTGTCTCGCTTTTCTTGGACGGTAATGGTCTATTTGTAATTCTGTTCCTCTGTCTCTTTCGCAACAAGCACATTTATTATGATATAATTTGACTAAACTGTCTAAAGTTGTATCTCTATAACAATTTTTATTCGCTTCGTGTGCAGGATTGTTTACAGCATCTTTTTTTAGCTCGTCCCATTTGCTATCCATTAATCCATCTGGTGGATTGTTAAAATCTTTTTCTATATGTCTCATTACAAAATTTATTTAGAGCTAAATAAATCATCTGGAAAAATATCTTTATCATTTGCCAAGTCTTCCAATTCTTTTGCAAGTTGTTTATTTTTTTCAATGTCTTTGTAATTGTCTTCTGTTGGAATATCCTCTATTTTTGTATCTGACAAATAATGATTTTCTATATTTTCCATATCAAAAATATCAGAAGTTAATAATTGGTTAGGAAGTAAATAATGAAATTCCTTTTCCAATTTTGTCAAGCGTTTGACTGTGATACCTTCTTCTTTTGTTCTATTAACATTTAAAATAACAGTTTGACCTATTGGAGCTCCCAACAAAGGGATAGGGCTATGCGTAGAAACAATAAACTGAACATTTG
>JAOZVH010000003.1 GCA_029938235.1 Bacteroidales bacterium | reverse complement strand
AAAAAAGATTTTAATTTTAAATTATTTATTTCACTTGTGAAATAATACTTTTTCCATTATCATCAGTACTTAACAAAGTAAAACCTTTAGAAACATTTACCATTTCTGCCATACCCATACTTTCATTTACCAATAATTTTGCCACAACAGTTCCATTAAAACTTCCTCCATCTACAACAAGAGTTGCTTCTACTTCATTTCCGTTTTGGTCTTTTATAGACAATCTAACGTCAGAGTTTTTGAAATTTGCAGGTTTACTTGCTCTCGCCGCTTCAAAATCCCAACAAACAAGATAAACTTCTTCTACACCAGATAATTTTGCTATGCGTAAATTTTCCTCATTATCTCCCGCTGTTCCACCAACTCCTGCGTCTTCGTCTAAAGACATATAAGGAAAAGTTGCTAATGAACCTTTTGCTCCGTAAAAAATCATCCCTAAAGATTTATCATTTTTTACATAGATTGCTGCCAAATCAAAATCATCAGCAGAAGTCCACTTCAATGTGCACATTAACTGTTTTACATCAATAGGATTGCTTTTTCCTTTTTCTTTCAATTCAACTTTTGATACTAAACCCATAATTTTTTTATTTAAAAAATTTAATTTTATATTAAAAAATAATTTATTTTATTTTATTTAAAATATCCTTACCGTTATCACTATTAGTTGTCAATACAAAACCCTTAGAAATATTAACCATTTCACCTATTCCCATAGCAGAATTAACCTTAATTTTTGCCACAGCAGTAGCATTGTAATTAAAACCTTCCACAACAAGATGTGCTTCTACTTCATTTCCATTTTGGTCTTTTATAGATAATCTAACATCAGAATTTTTGAAATTTGCAGGTTTACCCACTTTTGCTGCTTCAAAATCCCAACAAACAAGGTAAATTTCTTTTATATCGGATATTTTAGAAATCCTCAAATTTTCCTCATTATCTCCGGCAGTAGCCCCAACTCCAGCATCTTCATCAAGAGCCATATATGGAAATGACGCAAGCGAACCTTGATTTCCATAATAAACAAGACCACATTCACTGTTTTTTTTTACATAAACAGCAGCTAAATCAAAATCGTCAGCAGAAGTCCATTTCAAAGTTGCCATCAATTGCTTAATTTCAATGGGATTACTATCTCCTTTTTTTGTTAAGTCTATTTTTGCCGTTAAACCACTCATAATTTTTAATTTTTAATTTTTTCAAAATTAATATAATTTTTTTAAAAAAAAATTATTGTTGAACAAAAACAACAAAACACTTAGGATTAGTTTTCCTAAAACTTCTTACTACATCCTTAGAAACCTTAGAATTAGAACAAAATAATTCTTTTAATTTTCCTAAATTTTTCAATGGCTCTAAATCGCTAATTTCAGTATTTTCCATTTTTAATTTACTTAAATTTGGAAACATATTTATTGGGTCTAAATTTTTTATATCTTTATTCCCGTTAATATTCAAAATTTTAACCTTAGATAATTTCCTCAAATCATTAGCACTTGGTTTATTTCCAAATTTTCCAGCCTTAGATAAAATGCTTTTCCATGCATCAGAAAATTTATTCCAATCTTCTAATAAAGCCATATTTTCTTGCTTAATTCGTTTAGTTTCTTCATTAGCTTTTTCTTGCTCTTGTAGATTTCTTATAGAATCTTGACGTGCTTGCTCTTTGCTTTCTTTCTTAGAAATACCTTTTTCTCTTTGCATAGCAAGAACATTTTCTATAGAATCTTTATTCCTTTTACTTTTGATTTTTTCTTGCTGCACTTCTAAGGCAACTTCTTTTTCATGCTCCAGTTTTCCCCTTTTATCAATAAAATCTAAAAGATAATTAGCAGCAAACCAAGCAATAATCATTACTGTAATTGCCCAAAAAAGAACTTTTGTATTTCTGGATACTCTTTTGTCTTTCTTTTTTTGAACCTCATATTTTAACCTTGCTTTTTTTTCTGCCTCTTTTGCTACTTCCTCTAACTTTTTTTCATATTTTATATTCTCATTTTCTAAACTTTCCTTCTCAGAAATTATTTTTTCCTCTGGTTTTATTATATTTTTTTCAGTCTGTACAGATTTTTTTTCATCTTCTTTATTTTTTTTCTCAATTTCTCTTATGTAATTGTCTAATTCTTCTCCTTCTTTTGCAATATCATTTTCTTCAATTTTCTCATCTTTTTCATCAAAATTAAAATTTGATAAGGGCGTTAATTTTTTCTCCTCTGTTTTTTCTTCATCCTCAGAAATATAAATTTCTTCTTCTTTCCTATTTTCCTGCTCTGCTTTCAATTCTATAGAACGTATTAGTTCTTCTTCTTCTCTTTTTCTCTTTTTTACTTCCAAATCTAAAAGCATCTTTTTTGCTCTTGTAATAAAACGTCCATCTGGATAAGAAGAAACATATTCACGAAACAAATTTATAGAACTTGTCTTTTTGGCATCTTCCCACATCAATTTTTCTTTTTCATCTTTTTCTATAATTTCATTCAAAATACTTAATTCTTCTTCTGCTTTACTTCTTTTTTGTAGGATTAATATCCTTTTTTTATAGACATAAGCTTGTTTAGAATATTTTCCATTAGGATATTTTTTTAAATAAATATCATAAGAAAGAAAAGTATCTTTTGAATTTGCAAGATTCCAAGAAGCTAATTCTTTTTGCTCCTCTTCCTTTCTCAATGCCTCCTTTTTACGAATAAAATCCTTTTTTTTCTCTATTTTTTTAATTAATCTACTGGCTTTTTCAGCGAAATTTCCTGATGGATATTTATTTAAATATTCTTCATAAGATGAAACTTTATCTTTATGATTTGCAATTTTCCAAGCTTGATTTTCTGCCTGTTCATTTTGTATTCGTTTCTCTAATTCCGCAAGTTCAATTTCATTTTGCTTTTTAAATTCTAAAGCTTCTAACTTTTGCTTACCAATTTTTGCTTCGCTAAGAAATTTACCGTCGGAAGAATAAGAATCTAAATATGTTTGATATGACAGTATTGTATTTTTCTTTACTGTTTTTTCCCAAATTCTTTTTTCTTTCTGTTCAGAAAGAATAATTTCTTCATACCTACTAAGTTCAATGTTCTTTTTTTTAATTTTTTTCAATATTTCTAACTTTTGTTTAAAATATTGAGCTTCATTAACAAATTTACCGCGGGGATATTTTTTCAAATACTCGTTATAATCACCAAGTACATCAGAATTTTTTGCTTCTTCCCAAATATTTTTCTCTTGCTTTTCTCTATCTAAAAAAGAATAAAAATCTTTTGGAAGATTTTCCAAAATATTTAATAAGGGATTTTGTATATTTTTCTTTGCATTAGCAGAAGTTTCATCATCTGTAATACCAAGATTTTTTAGCTCTATTATTCCGGACAATCTATTAGAAAGCATAAAAAGCTCGTCATAAAATTTATCTACTATTTTCTTACTCTCATCATTATTGTCTTTTACTATAAGATAGCGAGAAAATAAAGAGCGTAAACTTTCTATAGTTTCGTTAATCTTATTAGACAAAATCAATTTTTTTATCAAGTCTTTTTCAGAAATTGGTTTCATAAAATTTGAAATTTTTATAATCGTAAAAATAATTAAAAAATTTATTTTCGCAAAATTTTTATAGAAATAATTTTAATATCTTCCAAAGGTCTATTTCCCCTATCTATTTGCGATGACGCTATTTTGTCAATGATATCTAAACCTTCTACCACTTCTCCAAAAACGGTATAATTATAATCCAAATGTGGAGTTCCACCTAATGTGGTGTAAGCCTTTTTTTGTTCCTCAGAAAAAGGCATTTTCATACGTGCCTCGAAAGATTTTAATTTTTCCATCGTATAAACATTGCCTTGAACAATATAAAATTGACACCCAGAAGACATTTTTTGTGGATTTATATTATCCCCTTGTCTTGCAGCAGCAAGAGCACCCTTTTTATGAAAAAATTTTTTATTGAATTCCGCAGGAATTTTATAATTTGTTCCACCATTTCCTAAACGAGCACCTTTTTTCGCGTTTTTGGAATTTGGATCACCAGCTTGTACCATGAAATTTTTTATAACTCTGTGAAAAAGAAGTTCATTATAAAAATTTTCATTAACCAATTTTATGAAATTTTCCTTATGTAAAGGAGTTTCATCATAAAGTTCAATTTTCATATCTCCTAAACTTGTTTTTATTAGAACAATAGTAGATTTTTTTTGTCCTTGTAAATAACAAGAAAAATAAAAAAAAGATATTAAAACAAAAATTATTTTTTTCATAATTTTAAAAATTCGTAAAAATTTTATTTATTTGTGAAAAATAAATTATTTACAATAATAAAAAAAAATATTTAATAATAAAAAAAAAAATGAAAAATTTAATTTTAATTAGTATTTTCATGTCATTTGGAATTTTATTTTTTTCTAATTGCTCAAAAGATGTTGATAATCCAAAGGCGGTTATAACTGTTTTTGATACTGATAGTCTGGTTGTTTTTTATGCAAAAGTAAGAATTTGGGTTGAAAATGATAATGATAATAATATCATTGATGAAGTTCGTTATACAGATGTTCATGGAAAAGTATATTTTGAATCTGAATATGAGGCAATACTTGATATTAGAGTTGAAAAAAGTGATGCTTCAAAGCTCAGAGTTGGAAAAGGAGTTTTAATTTTAAAAGAAGATGAAACTTATTACGAAGATGTAATTATCAAATAAAAATATATTTGAAAAATTTCGAAAATTTTTTAATTTTATATAAATAAAGAATATATATTTTAGTTCTTATAATTTTTTGTGAAAAAATTGTATATAAAAATTGTAAAAAAAATTTCGTCTTTTTAAGAAAAAAAAATATTTTATGAGAATAGTTATTCTTGGAGCAGGAAATCTTGCTACACATCTAGCAAAAAATTTATCCTTTCAAAAAAATGAAATTTTGCAAATTTTTAGTAGAACAAAAAAATCTGCTAAAATTCTTGCAAATTTTTTAAAAACAGATTTTACAAATGATTTAAATAAAATTTGTAAAAATGCTGATTTATATATTTTTTCTTTGAAAGATGAATTTATAAAAGACATTTTGGAAAAAATAAATTTAAAAAATAAATTTTTCGTTCATACAGCAGGAAGTTTAGGAATAAATATTTTTCAAAATTACACGAAAAATTTTGGTGTTTTTTATCCATTGCAAACTTTTTCAAAAAATACATATATTGATTTCAAAAATGTTCCAATTTGTTTAGAAGCGAATAATAAAAAAAATTTAAAAATTCTTGAAAATTTAGCAAAAAAAATTTCTTATAGAATATTTTTTGTAAACTCAGAAAAAAGAGAAATTTTACATTTATCTGCTACTTTTTCTTGTAATTTTGTAAATCATTTTTATGCCATTTCTAATGAAATTTTAAAAAAAAATAATATTCCCTTTGACATTTTAAGACCGTTAATTTTTGAAACTTCAAAAAAAATTGAAAAAAATTTGCCTTTAAAAGTTCAAACGGGACCAGCAATTAGAAAGGATAAAAATATTATGAAAAAACATAAAGAAAAATTAAATTTTTATTCTTCTAATTGGAATAAAATTTATAATTTTGTCAGCGACGATATTTGTAAATTACAAAATAAAAATATGAGTTTTAATAAAGAATATTTAAAAAAAATAAAAGCATTTGCTTTTGACGTTGATGGAGTTTTTACTTCAAATGTTATGCTTTATGTTGATGGCGATATGTTACGTTCTATGAACACAAAGGACGGTTACGCTGTTCAATATGCAATAAAAAAAGGTTTTCCCATCGCAATTATTACAGGTGGAAATTCAAAATCTGTCGAGATGCGATTTAAAAAACTTGGACTTACAGACATTTATTTAGCTTCACATCATAAATTAACTGATTTTGAGGATTTTTTATCAAAATATGAATTGTCGCCAAATGAAGTTTTATATATGGGTGATGATATTCCAGATTATGAAATAATGAAAATTGTCGGAATGCCAACTTGTCCATCTGATGCTTCGGAAGAAATTATAAAAATTTCTAAATATATTTCAGATAAAAAAGGCGGCGAAACTTGTGTCAGAGATGTAATTGAGCAGGTTTTACGTTCTCAGAATAAATGGTTAAAAGAAGAAGCTTTTTCTTGGTAATTTTATAAAAAAAAAATGAAAAAAAATTATATTTTTGGTTTCCATTCAATAATGGAAGCAATAAAAGACGGAAAAGAAATTGAAAAAATTTTCATAAAACACAATTTACGTGGAGATTTATTTTTTAAATTAAAAAAAACTTTAAAAGAAGTAAATACTCCTTTTCAATTTGTTCCAATAGAAAAATTAAATAGAATAACACAGGAAAATCATCAGGGAGTTATTGCGATAATGTCGCCAATAGATTATGAAAAATTAGAAGAAATTATACCTCTAATTCTTGCAGAAGGAAAAAATCCTGTAGTTTTAATTTTAGATAAAATTACTGACGTTAGAAATTTTGGAGCAATCACAAGAAGCGCCGAATGTGCCGGAGTAGATTTAATTATTGTTCCGGATAAAAATTCCGCTCAGATAAATTCTGATGCGATAAAAACTTCTTCCGGAGCATTACTTGATATGCCAATTTGTAGAGTTGGACATTTAAAAGATGCTATCTATTATTTGAAACAGAACGGTTTGTCTATAGTTGCAACGACAGAAAAAGCAGATAAAATTTATTATGAATTAGATTTTAAAATTCCTACGGCAATTATTATGGGTTCAGAAGATAAAGGAGTAGAAAGAGGAATTTTAAAAATTTGCGATGAAAAAGTGAAAATTCCTGTAAAAGGAAAGATAAAATCTTTGAATGTTTCTGTAGCAACCGGAGTAATTGTTTACGAAATTTTAAAACAAAGAACAAAATTTTAGTATTTCTTAAATTATTAAAAAAAAAATATTTAAAAAAAACATTAAAAATTTCAATGTTTTTTTATTTTAAATTAAAAAATTTTTTTCAAAAATCGTCCAAAATTTTAAGATTTCTTATAATTAAAAAAAAATTTTTAATTATAAGAAGTCATTAAAATTTGGCTTTTTTCTGAAAAAAAATTTTTTTTTATAAAAAACCATAAAAAATTGGCATTTTTTATAAAAAAAAATTTTTTTTTATTTTAAATTAAAAAACATTAAAAATTTTAATGTTTTTTTTTCATAAATTACATTTTTTTATAATTTATAATTATGTATTTAAAAACAATTCTTGTATTTTTTATTTTTTATTTTTCAAATTATTGTTTTTCTCAGAACAATAAAAATACATTGCTTCACAGTGATTTTATAGATGTTTTGCATTATACAATTCACTTAAATATTACGGATATTTCCTCCGAAATAATTTCTGGAAATACTATTTTGCGTATAGTTCCAAAACAAAATATCAACGAAATTAATTTAGATTTACAAAATCTAAATGTTGATTCTGTAAAAATAAATGACGAATTAATTGTAAATTATATTTACAATGACACAATTTTAAATATTCTGACGGAGCAATTATCTGTAAATGACACTGTTAATGTAAATGTTTTTTATAATGGTCATCCTCAGCAGGACCCATCAACTTGGGGAGGTTTTTATTTTCAAAATGGTTATGCTTTTAATATGGGAGTTGGGATGCAGTATAATCCACATTCTTACGGAAGAATTTGGTATCCTTGTGTAGATGATTTTATTGATAAAGCAACTTATGATTTTTATATTACAACTTCTGAAGAAAATAAAGCGGTTTGTTGTGGAACTTTAATGGAAACATTAAATAACGAAAACGGAAATATTACATATCATTGGAATTTACGAGATGAAATTCCTACTTATTTATCTTCTGTTGCTGTTGCTCCGTACATTAGTGTTGATGGAATTTTCAATGGAATGAATGGCGAAATTCCAACTTATATTTATGTAAAACAGCAGGACAGTATGAGTGCTGTTAATTCTTTTGTAAATTTAAATCCAACTCTGGATACCTATGAAAATTGTTTTGGTCCTTATGTTTGGGAAAGAGTTGGTTATGTTGCAGTTCCTTTCAATTCTGGTGCGATGGAACATGCCACAAATATCGCTTATCCAAGAGCAGCAATGAATGGTCTTTCTAATGAAACTCTTATGGCTCACGAATTATCTCATCATTGGTTTGGAAATCTTGTTACTTGTAAAACACCTGAAGATATGTGGCTAAATGAAGGATGGGCGAGTTATTGTGAAGCGATTTTCAAAGAATTTATTTATGGAAATTATGAATTTAAAAAATATGTCAGGAAAAATCATAAAGAAGTTTTAAGAGCAGCACATATTACTGATAATGGTTTTCGTGCTGTAAGTGGTGTACCACACGAATATACATACAGCACAACAGTTTATAATAAAGGTTCGACTGTTGTTCACAGTTTAAGAGGCTATCTTGGAGATTCTTTATTTTTTAATGGTGTAGAAAATTATATTAACGAATTTTCTTTTAGTTCTGCTTCCAGCGACGATTTAAAAAATTCGATGAGTAATTTTACTAATGTTGATTTAACAGATTTTTTTAATTCTTGGGTTTTTCAAGGTGGTTATTCTCATTTTTCTATGGATTCATTCCACACAACAAACATAGGAAATAGTTTTGAAGTGGAAGTTTTTATGCGTCAAAAGTTGAGAGGCAAAGAGGAATTTGCAAATTCTAATAAAATTGAATTGAGTTTTTTCGATGATTTATGGAATACAAAAACAGAAGTTATTGAATTTTCCGGCGAGTATGGAAGTCAAACTTTTAATTTAGATTTTGAACCAAATACTGTTATTGTCGATTTAAACGAAAAAATTTGCGACGCAACAACTGACGAATATAAAATTTTAAAATCAACAAATTCAAATTTGAATTTTTATGGAAATTATTTCATTGCAAATGTTTCGGAAATTTCTGATTCTGTTATGCTAAGAGTAGAACATAATTGGGTTGCTCCGGACGATTTTAAAATAGAAATTCCTAATTTAATAATTTCTAATTTTAGATATTGGGAAATTAAAGGAATTTTTAATGAAAATTTTATATCTGCAGGAAAATTTTTTTTTAGTAAAAAAACTTCCGGAGATTTAGCTCATTTGGATAATAATTGGATGTATAATTCTGCTGATTCTTTGGTTTTACTTTACAGAGAAAATACAAATGAAGATTGGCAATTAATAGATTTCACAAAAACAGGAGGTGAAAATACAGGATATTTAATTACTGACAATTTAAGAAAAGGACAATATACTTTTGCAATGTGGGATAATGAAACTTATATAGAAAAAATAAAAAATAAAACTTCTATTTTAAAAATTTTTCCAAATCCATCAAAAGATAAGTTTAATTTTGAAGTGAAAAAAATAAAAGAATTTAAAATTTCTATTTGTGATACATTAGGAAAAATTATCTTTGAAAAAGATTGCAAAAATTTTAAAAATAGAATTTCTTGGAAAGCAGAAAAAAAAGGAATTTATATTGTAAATATTATTGTCGAAGGCAAAAAATTGGAAAGTAAAAAAATTATTGCAAATTAATTAATATTTTTTTTTAAAAATGTTAAAATTTTGGACGAATTTTGAAAAATTTTTTTTTATTTTGAAATTAAAAAATCTTAAAAATTTTGGACGAATTTTGAAAAAAATTTTTTTATTTTGATATTAAAAAATCTTAAAATTTTGGACGAATTTTGAAAAAAATTTTTTTTAATTAAATAATAGTAAAAATTTTTGGACGAATTTTGAAAAATTTTTTTTTAATTTGAAATTAAAAAATCTTAAAATTTTTGGACGAATTTTGAAAAATTTTTTTTTAATTTCAAAATAAAAAATCGTAAAATTTGAGGCAAATTTTGAAAAAATTTTTGGTTCTTGGAACCTTTTTGTGAAATATAAATTTTTTTTCATTAAAAAATAAAAATAAAATGATTCATCGTCCACGATGATTTCGTTGCATCCTACTATAATGCATTGATTTTTAATGTTTTAATGACGGTTTGAAATAAAAATTTTTAGAAAATATTTTGAAAAAAACACAAATTTTTTACAATTTTATTATGAAAAAAATTCCTTTCCACAAAAAGGTTCTAAGAGCCAATTTTTTTTTAATTTTGATATTAAAAAATGTTAAAATTTTGGTCAAATTATGAAAAAATTTTTTTTATTTTTTTTTGAAAAAGTTCTTATATGAAATTTTATAAATACGAAGGTACAGGAAATGATTTTATTATGATTGATAATAGAAAAAATTTTTTTTCAAAAAATGAAGAACAAATAAAATTTCTTTGTGATAGAAAATTTGGAATAGGTGCAGATGGATTAATTTTATTGGAAAATCACAAAAAATTTGATTTTCAAATGAAATACTTTAATTCTGATGGAAAAATTGCAAGTATGTGTGGAAATGGTGGTCGTTGCATAGTTGCTTTTGCGAAGAAATTAAAAATTATAAATAATAAAACAAAATTTTCTGCTTTTGACGGTTCACATAATGCAGAAATTTATGGAGAAAATTTTGTAAAATTACAGATGAATAATTTAGAAAAAATAGACAAAATTGGAAATTCTTATTTTTTAAATACAGGTTCACCTCATTTTTGTTCTTTTGTAGAAAACTTAGAAAATATTAATTTACTTTATGAAGCAAAAAAAATTCGTTATAATGATATGTTTAAAAAAAAAGGAACCAATGTAAATTTCATAGAAAAAAAAGAAAATAAAATTTTTGTTAGAACCTACGAAAGAGGTGTAGAAGACGAAACTTTATCTTGTGGAACTGGTGTTGTTGCTTCTGCCATTGCTAATTATTTAGAAAATAATCCTAAAAAAACAAATTTTGAAATTTTCACAAAAGGAGGAATTTTAAAAGTTTTTTTTGAAAAAAATGACAATATTTTTAAAAATATTTTTTTACAAGGAAAAGCAAATTTCGTATTCGAAGGAACTATTTTTTAATGTGAATGATTTCTAATGAGGAATGAAAAAAAAATTCTATCATTAATTAATAATTAATAATTAATAATTTTTATTTTTGCAAAAAATTTATTTAAATAAATATGGATATTTTAATAAAAATTACACAATTACTTTTAAGTTTGTCTATCCTAGTTGTTGTACACGAGTTTGGACATTTCCTTTTTGCAAAACTTTTTAAAACAAAAGTAGAAAAATTTTATCTTTTTTTTGACCCTTGGTTTTCCATTTTCAAATACAAAAAAGGTGAAACTGAATATGGAGTTGGTTGGGTTCCATTGGGAGGTTATGTTAAAATAGCAGGAATGATAGATGAGTCTATGGATAAGGAACAAATGAAAAAACCTCCAAAAAGTTGGGAATTTAGGGCAAAACCATCTTGGCAAAGACTTTTAATTATGATAGGAGGAGTTTTATTTAATTTTTTACTTGCAATTGCCATTTACATTAGTATTTTATTTGCTTGGGGAGAAAAATATTTACCATTAGAAAATGCAAAATATGGTATAGTTTGCGATTCTATAGCATTCGAAATGAATTTGAAAAACGGAGATAAAATTTTATCTTTCGATGATAAAAAAGTAGATAATTTTAGAAAAATTATCCCACATATTTTATTAAATCAACCAAAAACTATACAGATAGAAAGAGATGGAAAAATAAAAAATATTGACATTCCAAAAGATTTAATAGCAAATATTATAAAAAGACAATCTTTTATTTCTCTTGGTTTTCCTTTTATTGTTGCTGGTTTTTCAGAAAATTCTCATGGCAAAGAAAGCGGTTTAAAAATTGGAGATAAAATAATTGGAATAAATGAAAAAAAATTAAATTTATTTGCTGATTTCCCTCCAGTTTTGAAAGAATTAAAAAATCAAGTTGTGGACTTAGTTTTTATTCGAAATGGTGATACTTTGAAAGTTAAAACAAAAATTTCTGAAGAAGGTTTAATAGGTGTTTATTATTTGCAAAATAAAGAAGAATTATTTGATTTAAAAACTGTTGAGTATAGTTTTTTTGAATCTGTACCTGCAGGTTTTTCCAGAGGTTATGAAGAAGTTGGAAGCTATTTAAAACAATTTAAGTTAATTTTTTCTCCGGAAACAGAGGCTTATAAATCTGTTGGAGGTTTTATTGCAATTGGAAATATTTTTCCAGATACTTGGGACTGGAGAATTTTTTGGTCAATGACAGCTTTGCTTTCTATTATGCTTGGTGTTGTAAATATTTTGCCAATTCCTGCCTTAGATGGTGGACACGTTTTATTTTTACTCTATGAAATTATTGCAAGAAGAAAACCAAGCGACAAGTTTATGGAATATGCACAAGTAACCGGAATGATTATTTTACTAAGTTTAGTAGTTTTTGCAAATGGAAATGATATAATAAAATTATTTGAATAATAAATAAGAATAATTATTTTTGCAAAATAATTTTAAAATTTTAAAAAAAATTTAATGAAAAAAATTTACATTTTACTTAGTTTTTTTATTTTTCAAATATTTTTATTTACTTCTTGTAACAAAGATGATGATAATGATAATAATAATCCATCTTATGTTGGCACTTGGAAATATTCTCAAAGCATATCTGGTACTAGTCTAAGCAATACTTTGGTTTTAAAAACTTCAAGTTTCACAGAAACAATTAAAACAAACATAAGTGTTCTTGGAATTAATGAATCCAGCACTTCTGTTTTTTCTGGTACTTTAAGTATTAGCGGCGATCAAATTACATTTAATATTGAAAAAACCACTGTTGATGGAGTTAATATTAATACTTCAAGCTCTAAAACTTATACTTTTGAAGTTGTTGATAATAAATTTAAAAGAAAAAGTTCAAGCGGAGAAGAAGTATTTACAAAACAATAATATCGTTTTATGTAATTTTTTAATAAAAAAAATTAAATTATTGTTTTATATTTTTTTTTTAAGAATTAAAAAAATTTTATTTTTTTAATTCTTTTTTTAATTCTTCTATTTCTTTATCTTTACTTTTAATTTTTTCAAAAAATTTATTTTTTTCCTTCCTATTATTTTCAAAAGCTTTTTTCAAAACTTCTTCTCTTTTTTTCATTCTTTTATTCAATTTATCTGTTTCATTTTGTTTTTCTAATAAATTTTCCTGAGTAATTTTCATTTCTTCTAAATTTTGTTTCATTTCTTCCTCTTGCTTTTTCATTATTTCTTCATTTTCTTTTGATATTTTTAAATTGTCTTTTAATATTTTTTCATTTTCTTTTATTTTTTCTGTAATTTTCAAAACTTTCATTTCTTTATTTTTTCTTTCACTAATATCATAAGCAAGAAAAATTATTTTATTAATTTTATTTTCTTCATTCAAAACTGGAATAAATGTTCCATGAATCCAAATATCATTTATTTTTGTTTTTAATAAAAATTCTTCACTAAAATATCTTAAATTTTTTAACATTTTATCCCATTTTTTACTAAAAAGTTTTTTTATTTCAGAATTTATTAATATTTCATTAAAATAATTTGATTTTATATCATCTAAATTTTCTCCAATTTTCTTTAAAAATTTTTCATTTGCATTTTTAAATTTTCCATTTAAATCAATATTAGCGTGCATAGTTGTAATATTTACTGCGTTTACAAATTCATCAGAAATAACTTCTTTTCTGGATGCTTCTTCTTGTGTAGCTTTTAATTCTTCCATATTTTGTCTCATTTCTTCCTCTTTTGAAGCGAGTTCTTCTGTTTGCATTTGTGCTTGTCTCAATAATTCTTTAGTTTGTGTATTTACTTTTAATGATTTTAAAGTTGAAGCGATATTTTCCGAAACTTTTTCTAAAAAAGAAATTTGAAAATTTTCAAAATTTTTAAAAGATGCAATTTCTACAATTCCTAAAACTTCATTTTCTAATTTCAAAGGTACAATCAATAAATTTTTTGGACTTGAAGAACCAAGAGAGGAAGTAATTTCTATATAATTTTCCGGAATATTTTTCATATAAACAGTCTTTTTTTCCAATGCACAAGTTCCAACAAGCCCCTCACCAATAAGTATCTTTTTTTTTATGAATTTCTTTCTATCGTAAGCATAAGATGCTATCAGTTCTAAAAATTCTTCATTTTCATTTATTTTATTATGAATAAGAATTCCCCCTTGATTTGCTTCTAGATAAAAAACTAAATTTCTAATTATTTCGTTTCCAAGTTTTTCTAAATTATTTGTTTTTCTTAAAATATCATTAAATTTTGATATTCCTTCGGTTATCCAATTCCTTAAATTTTCATCGTTTTTTTGTTTCTTTCTTTCGTCAGATAGAATTTTTAATTCATTTCTCATCTTTATTAAAGCAGAACCAATATCTCCTTTATTATCAAAAATATTAACCTTAGCCTCGAGATTTCCTTTTCCTATTTCTTCAACAAAAATTTTTACACTTTTTAAATTAGAATTTAATCCATTAAAAGAATTAAATAAATTATTTAAATCTTTTTCTTTCACGTGTTTAATTTTTTCAATTAAATTACCTTTTTCAAGAAAAGAAATTTTTTTACTTATATCTTCTATAAAAGTTGTGGAAGAAAAATATACTTTTATATAAAGAAAAACAGATATAATTATAAAGATAATTATTGTTAAAATTGATTTAAATAGAAAAGATTGAGATACATTATTTTTTTTTATCTCTATTTTTTCTAAAAAATCATTAATATTTTCAAAAATTTTTTTTCTTGTAAAATCAATATTTTTTAATAAATTATCATCTCCGGCAATAAAACCTATTTTTTTATCTTTTTCAATCAAAGAATTAAATGAAATCCTATAATTTTCTAAACCGTCAGTTAAAATAAGAGATTCTATTGGGCTAATTTTATTTTCTATAGAATCAGAAAGCATAGATATTGTTTTTGATAAAAGATTAATTTTATTAATTATTTTTTCTTTATAAATAATCTTTTTATTTAAAAAATAATCTCTTTCTAAAATTTCTAAATCATTAACTAAATTTTTTATTTTTTGGTTTACATCTGATTTTATTATTTTTTCAAAAGTTTTTGTTCTGTATTTTTCTACAGAAGATATTATTCCAAAATCCTTAAAACCTCTTTCTTTAATTTCTATTGTTAATTGTTCAAACTGTTTTTTGTAATCAAAAAGATCTTTTTTTATATTATTAAATAATTCTTTTTCTTTTTTTGATAATAAATTTATTTCTATATTTTCTCCTAAAATTTTTATCTCTAAAAAAATATTTTCAAAATTTTTAATATATTCACTTTCTCCTTTTTTGAAAAAAAAGGAACTTTTTTTTTCAAAAAAAGAAAATTTCTTTTCATTTACTTCTAATAAAATTACATTTTTTTCATAAATCTCTATTTTTTTAGACAAAATTTCAAAATAATTTTTTTCCCTAGAAAATAAATATATTAGTAAAATTAAACATAAAAAAAGAACTTTAATTGTTAAAAAAATAACAATTAATATATTTTTTACACTCAAATATTTTTCGAATTTTTTCATTTTTTTAACGTATTTTCAAAATTATGAAATACAGTATTTTATTTATTTTTTTCTATTTAAAGACATTGCTTTTAAAACCCATTTATTTAATGGTTTTTCAGGGTTTCTTTTTCTTAAATCTAAATACCATGAAATTTTCTTCAAAATAGGAACTTTTTTTGTCTCTACAAATTCAATTAATGTTCCGTCAGGATCTTCTATGTAAGTAAAATGACCAGCGGCTTCTCCCATATCAAAATTTTCACTGCTATCTACGGTAAATGGAAAACCTTTTTCTTTACATTCTTTTTCTATTATTTTCATTCCGGAAACATCAAAACAAAGATGAATAAAACCAATATCTCCCCATAATCGATTTTTAAAAATTTTCCTTCCTTTTTTATCCAGAACTTGTATTAATTCTATTTGACTTGAACCTAATAACTCTGAAAATGCTCCTTTTCTATTTTTTTTATGTCCCAATAAAACTCTTCTAAATTTACTTTCTCCATTTGGAAAGTTTTTTAAATCTTTAAAATATCCTGTTTTGTCGTAAATAATTTTATCGTATTCTAATATGTCTGAATAAAATTTTTTTGATTTTTCCATATCAGAAACACCTATTATTGCTCCGTAAACTCCTCCGGTAAAATCTTTATTTTTGCTAAAAAAATCTTGTCCTTTTACAACTTGAAAATGATTTCCGTAATAATCTTTTAGAATGAAAAAGTCATCTCCATTTGGGTCTTTTTGTAATTCTCCAATTGTTTCTATTCCTCTTTCTTTGAAATTTAAAAATGCTTTTTTTACATTTTTTGCTTTTATTTTTGCTGCGAAAATCCCTAAATCTCCCATTAAAATTTCAAAATCTGCTTTTTTTGGTTCTCGTTCTTTATATTGCCATATTTCAAAACCACCTCCGCCTTGCATATTTATTGCCAGAACAGCATGTCTTTTTCTTGCTTTTCCGCCAGTGTATTTAAGCATTAATTTTGCTTCTGCTTCTTCGTCAAAAATTGGTACATCTACAGAAAAAACTTTTCTATACCATTCCCAAATTTTATAAACATCAGAATTTCCAATCCCAATTTGTTGTATTCCACTGATAATTTTTTTCATAATTTTTATAAAAAATATTTACAAAAATATAATTTTTAAATTATTAATAATAATTTGAATTTTTTTTTCAAAAAAAAATCTTTTAATTTGTATTTTTTATACAAAAAATATGAGATTTTTCTTTTTAATAATATTTTTTTACTTGATAAAAAGTACTTTTTCGCAAGAAAAACTTTTGAATGAAAATGAATTAAATAATGCAAAAAAATTTAATTCCCTAGAAGAAGCTTTAAAAGAGCCAGAAAAAGTCTATATTTTAGACTTAAATTTTAAGAAATTAAAATTCTTGTCTTCGGAAATTGGAAAATTGAAAAACTTGCAAATTCTTTATCTTTCAAAAAATCAATTGAAAAATTTACCAAACGAAATTGAAAATTTACAAAATTTGCAAAAATTATTTCTTTCTTCTAACGAATTTGAAAATATAAATGAAAATATTTTTTCTTTGAAAAATCTTGAAGTTTTGAGTTTTGGTGATAATAAATTGTCTGAAATTCCAGATGAAATTGAAAATCTAAAAAAATTAAAAAAATTAAATTTAATGGGGAATAAATTGAAAAATTTTAATTTCTCGAATATGCAGAATTTAAAAAACTTAAATTTAAGTTATAATTTTTTTGAAAATTTACCTGATGCAATTTCTAAATTAGAAAATTTAGAAATTTTAAATTTAAAATTTAATGAAATAAAAGATATTGAAAAACTCTGTAATTTGAAGAAATTAAAAAATCTTAATCTTGCTGATAATCAATTATTTATTTTATCCTCTAATATAAAAAATTTGAGTTCTTTGGAAGTTTTGAATTTACGTAGAAATCAACATTCTTTTTTAACAAAGGGAATTTCTGGTTTAAAAAATTTAAAAGAGCTAAATTTAGAAAAAAACAAATTAATAAATCTTCCGAAGGAAATTGGAAATCTAAAAAAATTAGAAAAATTAAATTTGAATTGGAATCAATTAAATGAAATTCCGAAGGAAATTGGAAAATTAAAAAATTTAAAAGAAATAAATTTAAGTGATAATCCTTATTTAGATTTTAAAAATACTTTAAAACATTTAAAAAATGCGTCAAAATTGGAAAAATTATTTTTGAAAAAAAATAAATTAAAAAAAATTCCTAAGGAAATTATTAAAATAAAATCTTTGAAAATTTTACATTTAGAAGAAAATTATGACTTAAATTTAAAAAATACTTTTGAAATTCTTTCAAAGATGAATAATTTGGAAGAAATAAATTTAAGATATAATCGTATAAAAAAATTACCAAAAGAAATTAATGTTTTAAAAAATATTAAAATTTTAAATTTATCAGAAAACGAAATTTCAATAATTCCAAAAGAAATTGGAGATTTAAAAAACTTAGAAAACTTGAATTTAATTTCAAATAATTTACAAAAATTACCTCCGGAAATTGGTAATTTAGAAAATTTGAAAAAATTAGATTTGATGAATAATAATTTGCAAAAATTACCTGAGGAAATTGGAAAATTAAAAAAATTGGAATTTTTATATTTAATTTCAAATAATTTGGAGGAATTACCAAAAAGTTTTAAAAACTTAAAATCTTTGCAAACTCTTTATTTACAAGGAAATAAAGTTGAAGAAATTCCTGTAGAATTAGAAAGTCAAATAAAAGACTTTCAAAATTTTGAACTCAGCGGCGAGAGAAAAAATTTTCTTTCTGAATATGAATTAAGCAATGAAAAACTTTATACAAATCTCGAAGAAGCATTAAAAAATCCAGATAAAGTTTATAAACTTTCTTTAAAAAATAAAAATTTAATTTACTTAGATAAGAAAATTATAAATTTAAAAAAATTACAAATATTATTTTTAAATAATAATGAATTAAAAGAAATTCCAAATTTAGAAAAATTGAGAAAATTAGAAGTTCTTGATTTACAAGGAAATGAAATTTCGGATTTTCCAAAATCTATAAAAAATTTAGAAAATTTACAAAAATTATTTCTGGATAAGAACCAATTAAAAGAAATTCCTTATTTCATAAAAGATTTATTTTTCTTGAAAGAATTGTTTTTAGATCTAAACAAAATTACATTTTTACCGAAAGAAATCGGAGATTTAGAAAATCTCGAAAAATTACATTTAAAAAATAATTTGTTAAAAAATATTCCCATAGAAATTTTAAAATTAAAAAAATTAAAAAAATTAGATATTCGTGGAAATCCCATTTCAGAAATAGAAATAGAAAAAATAAGAATGCTGCTTCCAAACACTAAAATTATTTTTTAATAAAATCATTAAAATTTTAGACGATTTTTGAAAAAATTTTTTTAATTTGAATTAAAAAATATTAAAATTTTGGGCGATTTTTGAAAAAAATTTTTTTAATTTCAAATTAAAATTATTAAAATTTTGGCGTTTTTTTTGAAAAAAATTTTTTTTTCATAATTTAAAAACATTAAAATTTTGGACGAATTATTAAAAAAAAATTTTTTATTTTGAAATTTAAAAATGTTAAAATTTTGGCGTTTTTTTGAAAATATTTTTTTTTAATTTGAAATTTAAAAACATTGAAATTTTGGATAAATTATTAAAAAATAATATTTTATTTTGAAATTTAAAAATATTAAAATTTTGGACAAATTATTAAAAATATTTTTTTTAAATCTCAAAATTAAAAAACATTAAAATTTTGGACGAATTTTGAAAAAAATTTTTTTTATAAAAATTATAAAAATTTTAACGATTTTTGAAAAAAATTTTTTTAAATTTAATTAAAAATTAAAAAAATTACATTTGAAAATGTAAAAAAAATGTCATTTTATTAAAATTTTTTTTTTCAAAATTCGTTTTTTTTATCAAAAAATTATAAAAATTTTTTAAATTGAAATTTACATATAAAATATTTTTTTTCTTATTTTTCACATTTTTTTTTAATTTTTTTGCAAAATCACAAATTGCAGACACTTTGAAAATAGAAAAAGATACAATAAAAAAAAATGAAAATAAGTTAGATTCGCCGGTAAATTATTCTGCAAATGATTCTTTGATTTTTTCTATGGATAGGAAAAAAGCATATTTATTTGGTGGTGCTGTTGTTACTTATCAAAACATAGAATTAAAAGCCGATTATATAGAATTGGATATGGAAAAAGATATTGTTTTTGCAATAGGTGTAAAAGACAGCACAGGAAAATGGAACGGAAAACCTATTTTCAAAGAAGGTGAAGAGGAATTTGAATCTTCCGAAATGACTTATAATTTTAAAACAAAACAAGGTTTTATAAAAAAAGTTTTTTCTAAACAGTCAGATGGTTATATGCACAGCGAAAAAACGAAAATTCATAAAAATAAACAAGTTCACATAAAAAATGGAAAATATACAACTTGCGAGCATGAACATCCACATTTTTATATAAAAATGACAAAAGCGAAAATAATTCCAAATGATAAAATTGTTTCTGGTTTTTCTTATCTTGTAATTGCTGACGTTCCAACTCCGATTTGTTTGCCTTTTGGTTTTTTTCCTAATTCAAGCAAAAGGTCTTCCGGAATAATTATTCCGAGTTATTTTGATAATAATTTTGGTTTTGGCTTAAAAGACGGCGGATTTTATTGGGCTATAAATGATTATATGGATTTAAAATTAGTCGGCGAAATAGCAACCCGCGGAAGTTGGAAAGCAAATCCTATTTTTAACTATAAAAAAAGATATTCTTATAATGGAGATTTTAATTTAAGCTATGGAAATACAAAAATAGGCGAAGCCGGAGAAACAAATTATGAAATTCAAAAGGAATTCTGGCTAAGATGGAAACATATACAAGACCCAAAATTTCGTCCAAATAGTAAATTTTCAGCAAATGTAAATCTTGGTTCATCAGATTTTCAAAAAAGAAACTCTAACACATCAAACGACAGATCGCGTAACGAATGGAACTCAAATATTTCTTATTCTTGGAATAAATCGCCTTTTAATTTTTCTTTGAATTTAAAACATTCTCAAAATAGTGTAACAGAAAAAGTCAATATGACGCTTCCAGAAATGACTTTTAATTTAAATTCACAGCGACCATTTCAAAAAGCCGGAAAAAAAAGATGGTATGAAGCACTAAGTATTTCTTATAAATCAAGATATCTCGCAAAAACAGAAATGCCGGACAGTTTATTTTTATCTTCAGATTTGAAATTTGATAATGGTTTTTTGCATGAAGTGCCAATTTCTTTACCAATTTCCATAGGAAAAGGTTTAAAACTTACGCCATCAGTTTCTTATAAAGCTGTCGCTAATTCAAGATTTTCAAGAAAACACATAGAAAATAATTCTTTCAAAGAAGAGAGAATTAGTAAAATAAAATATGCAGATATAATTTATCCAGCGGTTTCTTTGTCTTATACTGTTCCAATTTATGGAATGTATAATTTTAAACCAAAATTTATTAATGAACGAATAAAAGCAATTCGACATGTAATGACACCAAATTTAAGTTTTAATTATAAACCAGACTTAGGAGAAGATTATAAAAATAGAAACACAGAATTTGTAAATGATTTAAGAGGCGAAGAAATAAAATATAATATTTTTGAAGATGAAATTATGAAAGCACCAACTTATGGTGAAGGAAGTGGAAATATTACTTTTTCTATAAAAAATAATTTAGAAATGAAAGTCAAAGATGAAAACGATACAACTGGAACAGGTACAAAAAAAATAGTTCTTATAGATAATTTTAGAATAAGTTCTGCTTATGATGTTTTTAAAGATAGTTTAAATTTTTCAAAAATTTCGCTTGCTGGAAATACAAAATTATTTAAGAAAATAGATATTTCTTATTCCTCATCTTTTGACCCTTATATTTTAGAAAAAGATTCTCTGGGGAGAAATTACAGAACTAACAAATTTGAATTATCTGAAAATAATAGAATAGCACGCATAGAAAATACAAATTGGACTTTTAAAATTAATTATAATTTAACGCCAGATATGTTTAATGAAAAAAATACAGAAGAAAAAGAAAGACTAATTGGTGAATATGATTATTTTAAAATGCCTTGGAGTTTGAATTTTTCTTACATTTTTAGAAATAATAAAACTTATGATTATACAAATAATTTAATTTACGGTGAAAAAGAAAGTAATTCAACACAATCTTTAAATTTTTCAGGAGATTTAAATTTAACAGAAAAATGGAGTTTGAATTTTAATGGTGATTATGATTTTGAATTAAATGAAATTACAACAATTAAGCTAAATATAAAAAGAGATTTACATTGTTGGGAGATGAGTTTTTTCTGGTCGCCGCTTGGAGCTTGGAAAAGATATGAATTTAAAATTAATGTAAAATCTGGTGTTTTGCAAGACCTTAAAAAAGAAATGAGACGAAACTGGAAAGACGATTTTTAATGAGGAATTTTTAATAAAAAATGAGGAATGAATAATTAAGAAAAATATCATTCATAATTATTCATTCCTCATTAAAAATTTCTAATTATTTTTAGAAAGCGTATTTCAACATTAATAAAAATTTAATATTGTTTACTGCTTCTGTATCTTCAATAACACCTTTTGCATCAACAGAATTCTCATCTTTATAATCAAGATAATTAACAGAGAAATACTCTAATTCAACTCCTACTTTAAATTTCCCAGAAGTCCAAATAACTCTTGGACTTACTTTCATAAAAGATTGAATATTGTTACTCCATCTTCCAACAAAACTACTTGAAGTTCCACCTTCTGCATTAGGAATTCCAACAATATCATCAGTAGCACCAAGATTTTCAGAATAACCAAAGAATAAACCATATTGAACATCTTTACCATTCGTATGTAAATCCACCCAAGCATTCATAGTATTGTAAGGAGTATATTCTTTAATCAGACCAGTTTCTGCATCTATATCACTAACAGCATACCCACCCATCATAACAGCATTGTCATTATTTTGTCCCATCATACCATAAAGTTTTACGGTAATAGGAGCAGCTTTATATTTTAGAAAACCAAACATAGTTGTACTATTTACAGTTTCTTCAAAAGCTAATTGAGGTCTTAAAACTTGATATCCAAAACCTGCACCAGCAATAAGACTTTCATTTTTAAATTGTAATTGAGCATGTAATTCTGGAATACCAGAATTAATATGAGAACCAGCAGGTGATACTCCTTTAAAATGTCCCTGAGACATCATTACACCTATTAATTTTATAGAACCTAATTTGTAGCTTAATTTTATTTGAGGAACTCTGGAAAGAGGACTAAAAGGTGCTCCTACACCAAAAGAAACTGTACCTGGAAAACATTGAGGAACAACAGTAGTAGGATGCCAAGTTTGACCTGCAACTAATTCTACTTTTTCCCAATTTAATTTCATAAATGCATGGCGCATTCTAATATTAAATTTTGTCGCTCCAGTACCGAAAAAATCTGTTTCTATAACACCAGAGGTTTTTGCACCAAAAGCATCAGGACCAGTGATTGCTACTTTCATCCTTGTGCATAAACCAACAAGATTAAAATTCGGTGTTTCATTAATGTCATTATCATCTGCATCTTTTTCTATTCCTAAAGGCATTAAAACAAGTTGATTTTCTCCACGTGCAGACTTTACTTGACGAGTGTTATACACCATATCATTTCTTATGAAGCCAGAAAATTTAACTCCAAATTTTTCTTTTTCCATTTCTTGCGCTCCAACAAACGAAGGCAACAAAAGTAAAACAATCGCAAATTTTAATAAACTTTTATACATATTTATATTTCTTTATGTAAAGATTAAAAAAAACAAAATTAATTATTTTTTTTTTTATAAAAAAAATTTTTATTATTTTTTTTTAAAAACTTTCATATTCATCATCTAATTTTTTATCGTCTAATTTTATTCCAAATCCATTTTCAGATAATTCATCTTTTATTACATTATTATTATCTTCTTCATAATTTATCATTTCGTTTTTTTGATTAAAATCTTCTCCGATTTTAAAACCATGAACTGTATTTCTTAGTTGTTTAACTTGTGCTAATAATTCTTCTGCTGAAGCAGACATTTCTTCTGCAGAAGCAGAATTCTCGTTAGTAATTTCTGTTAATTGTTGCACGGAATTATTTATTGCTTCTGCTCCACTTGATTGTTCTTTACTTGATAAAGTGATATTATCAACTAATTCAGCACTTTTTATTATTTCTGGAATTAATTTTTTTAATTTTTCACTTGTAATTTCAGAATTTTTTTGTCCTAAATCAGATAATTCTTCTATTTTTGCTGATGCTTTTTTTGTTTTTTCAGCAAGTTTTCTTATTTCATAAGCAACGACACCAAAACTTTTCCCTAATGAACCGGCTCTTGCTGCTTCCACTGAAGCATTTAAAGATAATAAATCTATTTGAAATGCTATTTCTTTAATTATTAAAATTCCTTTGCTAATGTCAGAAACAGATTGCATAGTTTCTTTAAAAATTTTACCACTTTCTTTTGTTTCTTTGGCAGTATTTTTTGAAATATTATTTGTTTTAATGGCATTTTCTGTGTTTGAATTTATTGTGGCAAGCATCTCTTCCATAGATGATGAAATCTCTTCGGTAGAAGAAGCCTGTTCACTTGCACGCTCCGAAACCTCCTGAGAAACAACACTTAATTGTTTACTCGCTGATGAAACAGAAATAGAAATTCTATTTATATTTGAAATAATTTCTTTAAAATTTTTGTTTACTTCATTTATAGATTGATAAAGTTCACCAATTTCATCTTTTCTTTCTTCATAAATTTCAATATCTAAATCTTTTTTAGACATTTTTTTCATAGAATTTACAACATTTTTAATCGGATCAGAGATAGATTTTGCTAATAAATATGCAGAAATTATTATTATTAAAATTGCAATTATTGTAATAATAATTATGGTTTTTTCAGCAGAATTAATAGGTTCGGTAACTTCATCAACATTTATAGTATTAAATATTCCCCATTTTAAACCTTCTATTTCTAAGGGAGAGTAATAAATATATTCTTTTAAACCAGTAGAACCAATTTTCACACCGTTTCCCTGAGCTCTATTTGTGATACATTTTTCAATAAATTCTCCTTTTTTTTCATCACCAATTTTTCCTTTTTTTATAATCCTATTAGTTTTTAAGCTAAATTTTTCATTTTTATCTTTTCCAATAATATAAGTTTCTGATGTCTTATAAATTGAATTTGTTTCATTTACAATATTATTCAAGATTTTTTTTGATATTTGTAAAACTAAAACACCTATTAATTCATTGTTTTCATAAACAGGTGTTCCAACAAAAGACGCTTGATCGCCAGAAATTTCATAAAATTTATAATCAGTAATTACAGTTTTTTTCTCTTCTATAACTCTTCTCCATACATTTGCAAGATGCGAATCTTTATATTTTCCAAAGGAAAGATTTGTACCGAGGTCTTCTTCTTTTGCAACACTAAACATAACATGTCCATGTTTTTCACAGATAAAAAATAAATCATAATAATTATTAGTTTTTGTATAATTTAAAAAATATTCAGAATACTTATCTGTTAATTTCATATATTCGTCTGATTTTACAGGAAAATCACTACTTTTATTTGCTCCAATTTTTTCATGATATTTTGTTAGAATTCCAAAAAGATCTTTCACAGTAAAAAATTCGCTCATAGCTTTAATTTTCTTTTCTGAGATTTCAAAATATTCTTGAATTTTTCTTTTTTTAAATTTTATATTTTCAGAAAAGATTTTGTGTGCATTTTCATTAACATTTGTTTTTAAAATATTAGACAATATCAAACCCTCCACAACTATACTTATAAGCCCAACTGCTATAAAAATAATTAAAATTTTTTTTAAAATAGATAAATTTTTCATAATTTTTTATTTCAAATTTTTGTAAATTTACAAAAATTTTTAAAAAAATATTTTTTTATTTTTTTATTAAATAAAAAAATCATAAAAATTTTGCCGTTTTTTGAAAAAAAAATTTTTTAATTTGAATTTAAAAATATTGAAATTTTCGGCGTTTTTTTTTGAAAAAATTTTTTATTTCGAAATTAAAATATTAAAATTTTGGGCGTTTTTTGAAAAATTTTTTTAAATCAAAACAAAAAATATTAGAATTTTGGACGATTTTTTAAAAAATTTTTTTTTTAATTTAAATTTCAAAAATGTTAAAATTTTGGACGAATTTTTAAAAAAATTTTTTTTAATTTAAATTTCAAAAATATTAAAATTTTGGGCGTTTTTTGAAAAAAATTTTTTTAAATCAAAACAAAAAATATTAGAATTTTGGACGATTTTTGAAAAAAATTTTTTTAGAAATAAAAATATTGAAATTTTGGGCGTTTTTTGAAAAAAATTTTTTTAAATCAAAACAAAAAATATTAGAATTTTGGACGATTTTTGAAAAAATTTTTTTTAGAAATAAAAATATTAAAATTTTGGGCGTTTTTTGAAAAAAATTTTTTTAAATCAAAACAAAAAATATTAGAATTTTGGACGATTTTTGAAAAAAATTTGGTTCTTCGAACCTTTTTGTGATACGAGTTTTTTTCATAAAAAAATTGTGAAAAATTTATGTTTTTTTTCAAAATATTTTTTAAAAATTTTCATTCCAAATCGCCATTAAAACATTAAAAATCAATGCTTTATAGGACGATGCAACGAAATCAAGCGTGGACGCTTGAATCATAATCTTTTTATTTTTAATAAAAAAAATTTATATTTCACAAAAAGGTTCCAAGAACCAAAAATTTTTTTAGAAATCAAAAATATTAAAATTTTAGGCGTTTTTTGAAAAAAATTTTTTTAAATCAAAACAAAAAATATTAGAATTTTGGACGATTTTTAAAAAAAATTTTTTTAGAAATAAAAACATTGAAATTTTGGGCGTTTTTTGAAAAAAAATTTTTTTTCTTGGAATATTTTATTGTTTTTTAAAATAAAAAAATTATTAGAAAGAAGCATTTTTTTTATTTATCTAAAATTTTAATAGTTTCAAATTAAAAATCCTCATAAATAAGATATTTTTTTCTTGAAATTTTAAAACTTTCTAGGTCTTTTTCCCAAGTTTCACGAATTTCTTTTTCACTAAGATTTTTTTTAATTTGTTTTTCTAAGGTTTTGCCACCAGCAAGAACAGAAAAAAATTTTTTGAAAAAATGACCTTTTTTTTCGAACTTTTTATAACTTTCTATTAAAAAAGATAAATTAATTTTTTTCGAATTAATAATATTATTTTTTTCTTTTCTCAGGTCAAAGCCAAAACATTTTTTATTTTTAAATTTTGGATATTTACTTCCTTCTGTGCTTTTTGGAATGAAAGAAAATGTATCATTTTTAAAACTTGGATGTCCAAAAACTTGAAAAGGAAAATCTGTCCCACGTCCAACACTTATGGGCGTTCCTTCAAATAAACACAAAGACGGATAAAAATAAATTGAACTAATATTTGGTAAATTCGGAGACGGTTTTACAGGCAATTCGTAGAGATCTTTATGTGTGTAATTTTCACAAGGAATAATTTTTAAATTACATTTTATTCCATTTTTTAGCCATTTTTCACCATTTATCATTTTTGCATATTCTCCAATTGTCAAGCCGTGTACTATCGGAACAGGATGCATTCCAACAAAAGATTTAAATTTCATATCTAAAATATTACCATCAACATAAAAACCATTTGGATTTGGACGGTCAAAAATCAACATTTGAATATTATTTTCGCCGCAAGATTCCATAATATAATGCATAGTTGAAGTATAAGTATAAAATCTTACTCCAACATCTTGTATGTCAAAAATAATTATATCAATATTTTTTAAATCTTTTTTACGAGCCTTTTTGTTTTTTCCAAATAAAGAAATTACTTTTAAACCAGTTTTCTTATCTGTATAAGAATTAACATGTTCACCTGCATCAGCTTTTCCTCTAAAACCATGCTCAGGACAAAAAATTTTTACAATATTTATTTTCAATTTCAAAAGGCTATCAACAAGATGTTTTTTTCCAATTAAAGAACTTTGATTGGAAACTATAGCAACATTTTTATTTTTTAATAATGGTAAATAAATTTCCGTTCTTTCAGCACCAACTTTTATTTTTTTAATTTCTTCACTTTTTACAAAGCAACTTTGAAAAAAAAACAATAAAATAAACAGTTTAATGAGGAATGAGGAATGAGGAATGAGAAATGTTAATTTCTTTTTAAAAAATTCTAAATAAATATTTTTATTAAAATATTGCTCATTCCTAATTCCTAATTGCTCATTCCTCATTTCTAATTTTTTTTCCTAATTTTTTTTTCTTTTTGAAAAACCACCGTATTTTCTTGAATTATCGTTTCTTTTGAAACCGTCATCTTTTTTAAATCTGTCGTTTCTTTTGAAACCGTCATCTTTTTTAAATCTGTCGTTTCTTTTGAAATCGTCATCTTTTCTAAATCTGTCATTTCTTTTAAAACGGTCATTTTTTTTGAAATTTCTTTTTCTAAAATTACCGTCTTGCTGTTTTTCTTTTTTTTCTTTTGAAAGTTCTACAATTAAACTGTTACCTTCAAACTCAGAGTTTTCGAAAGTTTTTAATATTTCATCTTCAAAATTTTTATCAACTTCAAAAAAAGAAAATTTCTTTAAAATTTCTATTTTTCCTATTTCAACATCTCTTTTCCTTAGCTTTTCATTAATTAAACCTATCAAACGAACAGGAACTAATTTATTTACAGAACCAATATTTATATAAAATCTGGAGAAATTTTCA
Organism: Bacteroidales bacterium; assembly: GCA_029938235.1. Classification (GTDB taxonomy): domain Bacteria; phylum Bacteroidota; class Bacteroidia; order Bacteroidales; family 4572-128; genus 4572-128. The sequence goes on along the minus strand of JAOZVH010000003.1, from coordinate 12,556 downwards.
GAAGAATTTCTAAAGTTTCCTTTTCCATCTTTTGTATTTCTATCTCTCGTATTTCCATCTCTTGTATTTCTATCTTTTCTAATTTGAACATTTAAATCCACAGCATTTTTATAGTACTCTAAAAAATGATTAAATTCAACAGAAACAAAATGTTTAATTAAATCTTCTCTTTTTAACCAATCTAATTTTTTGTAAATTATAGGAAGATATTTCTCAATTTGTTTTTCGTCAACTTTAATTTTTTCTACTTTATCAATTAAATTAAAAAGTTGTTTTTCACAAATTTCTTCGCCAATAGGTATCAAATTTCTTTCAAATTTCTGAGAAACTTTTCTTTCTAATTCACGAATTTTATTCATACTTCTTGTGTGAATAATAGAAATTGAAGTACCTTTTTTTCCCGCTCTTCCGGTTCTTCCACTTCTGTGAATATAAGCCTCTGGGTCATCTGGAATATTATAATTAATAATATGTGTTAAATCTTCAACATCAAGACCACGGGCAGCAACATCAGTAGCAACAAGAATTTGCAAATTTTTTACTCTAAAACGATGCATAACATAATCGCGTTGTGCCTGAGATAAATCACCATGTAAAGCATCAGCATTATAACCGTCGCTCATCAATTTATCTGCAATATCTTTCGTTTCTCTACGAGTACGACAAAAAATTATTCCATAAATATTTGGATTTACATCTGCAATACGTTTCAAAGCTTTATACCTATCTTTCGCCTGAACCATATAATAAACATGATTTACATTAATAGCACCAATATTTCTCTCTCCGGCAACAATTTCCTCAGGATTGTCCATATATTTAGACGCAATTCTGTAGGCTTCTTTTGGCATAGTCGCTGTAAAAAGGCAATTTTGTTTTTTATCTGGAGTTTTTTCTAAAATAGAATTTAATTCTTCTTTGAAGCCCATATTAAACATTTCATCTGCTTCATCAAGAATAAGATATTTTATTTCTGATACATTTAACTTTTTTCTTTTTATCAAATCTAAAGTTCTTCCGGGTGTACCAACAACCATTTGTACATTACTTTTTAAATCATACATCTGTTTTTCTATGGAAGAACCTCCATAAACAGCAACAATATTAAAGTTTTTTGTATATTTAGCATAAGATTTTAAATCTTTCGTAATTTGAATACATAATTCACGAGTAGGACATAAAATTAAAGTTTGTGGTTTTTTTGTATCTTTTTCAATTTTTTGAATTAAAGGAAAACCAAAAGCAGCAGTTTTTCCAGTTCCGGTTTGCGACAATACAACTAAATCTTTATTAGAATTCAATAAAACGTCTATAGTTTTGTCTTGCACAAGAGTGGGACTTTCAAAACCTAAATCTTCTATGGCTTTTAATATTTCTGAATTTAAACCAAGTTCTTCGAATGTTTTCATTAATTAAATTAATTTATTATTTTTTGCAAAATTAAAAAAAAAAAGGATTATTAAAAAAAAAATTATTTATTTTGAAAATTATGAAAAATAGTATTAAAAAAAAAAAATTATTCTTTTTTTCAAAAGAAATTTCAAATGATTTTTTTATAAAAATAACCATAAGAAAAATATTACTACCGTTTTATCACACCATTAGTGATGTAAGATTAGCACACATTAGCAATTTATATCCCATTAGAAACAAAGAATTTCTTTTGAAAGAAAAATATTTTCCTTTTAGCGACGACGAAATAAAAATTGAATTATTTAATTATTTGTATAATGTTGAAAATTGTAAAATTTCATTTGGAATTTCTGGTATAAAAGACGATTTTTCTAAATTTAATTTACACAGAATACCTATGGAAAATAATAATAAATCTGCAGAAGAACTTATAAAATTTGAATATTTTTATTTTAAAATATTTTTTGAAAAAATAAAATTAAAAGAAAATGATTTTAAAAGATTTGTTTAAATTATTAATAATTCATCTATATATTTTCTATCATTAGCAAGACGTGGGATTTTATTTTGTCCACCGAGTTTATTTTTCTGTTTCAACCATTTATAAAAAATTCCTTTTTTTGCAATTTTTATTTTTGGAAAATCTAAGGTCATATTTTTATACCTTTTTGCTTCGTAATCGGAATTTAATTCTTTTAAACTTTTATCAAGAATTTCAGTAAAATTTTTTATATTATCTGGTTTTTTTTCAAATTCTATTAGCCATTCGTGTCCTCCTTTTTTGTTATCTTTCATAAAAATTGGTGCTGCTGTATATTCTTTAATCAAAGAATTTGTATTGGAAGTTGCTATATTTAATGCCTTTTCAGCATTATCAATGATCAATTCCTCCCCAAAAGCATTAATAAAATGTTTTATTCGTCCGGTAATTTTTATTTTAAAAGGTTTTTTAGAAGTAAAAATTACAGTATCGCCTATAACATAACGCCAAAGTCCTCCATTAGTAGTAATTACCATTGCATAATTTTCATTAACTTCTACTTCGTCTAATTTTAAAGTTTTTGGATTTTCTTCTTTTATATTTTTCATATTTATAAATTCAAAATAAATTCCATAATCAATCATTAAAAGCATATCATCAGAATTTAGGTCATTTTGTATGCTAAAAAAACCTTCAGAAGCATTATAAGTTTCCAAAAATTTCATATTATCAGAAGAAATTATTTTTTTAAATTGTTCTCTGTATGGAATAAAACTCACTCCTCCATGAACAAATAACTCTAAGTTTTCCCATATTTCAGATAAATTATTTTTTTTTGTTACTTCTAAAACTTTTTTTAACAAAACAAGCATCCAAGATGGAACTCCGGACAAAATTTTCACATTTTCTTTTATAATAGATTTTGTAGTTAATAATATTTTTTTTTCCCATTCGTCCATTAAAGTGATTTTTAATTTTGGGGTTCTTATATATTCTGCCCAGAAAGGTAAATTTTGTATTAAAATTGCAGATAAATCTCCAACATAAGATAAATTATTTTTATTTTTTGTAATTTTTTGACTGCCACCGAGAGTTAAAGTTTTTCCAGTAAAAATTTTTGTTGAAGGATTTTGCGAAACATAAAATGCCATTATGTCTTTCCCACTTTTATAATGACAATTTTTTAAAGATTCATCAGTTAGAGGAATAAATTTACTTTTGTCGTTGGTTGTTCCGGAAGATTTTGCGAAAAAACGAATATTCTTATCCCACAAAATATTTTTTTCTCCTTTCATTAACCTTTTTATATAAGGTTTTAAACTTTCATAATCTTGCAATGGTACACGATTTGCAAAATCTTTTTCATTTCTTATAGATTTAAAATCATATTTTTTTCCAAATTCTGTATTTTTTGCTCTATTAATGAGTTCAAATAAGGTTTTATTTTGAATTTCAGAATAATTTTCTTTGAACATCTCGATCTCTTTAATTCGTTTTTCAAAAAACCATAAAAAAATAGAATTTATTAACATATTATTTTTTTTAATCTTTAAATTTTAATGAACATCTATATCATTTTGCATAAAAATACTATGCTCTAATATTTTAAAAATTTCATTCATATATTCTTCAACAGCTTTTTGACTACCTGGTAAACAATAAACTTGTGTATTTTTCATAATTCCTGCAACACTTCTACTAAGCATCGCTTTTGGATTAATTTGTCCATATTTAAAACGAATCATTTCCATAATTCCATTTATTTCTTTATCAAGAAAAGTTTTTACTACATCTATTGTAATATCTTTTTTAGAAATACCTGTTCCGCCGGTAGTAAATAATAAATTTATATTTTGATTTTTTGCATCTTCTAACTTTTTTGCGAAAATAATTTTATCATCAGAGATTATAAATTTTTTAATTTCAAAATCCCACATGGAATCTTCAAAAAAATTTTTTAAAAGTTTTTTTAATAATTCACCACTTTTATCTTTGTAAACACCTTTACTTGCTCTATCACTTAGAGTAATTACCCAAATTCTTAGAAATTTATTCATAATTTTAAAAAAAAATTTTTCAAAAAAACGCAATTTTTTTTAATTAAAAAAAAATTTTTTTCAAAAACCGTCCAAAATTTTAATATTTTTTAATCTCAAAATAAAAAAAATTTTTTTCAAAAATCGTCCAAAATTTTAATATTTTTTAATTTCAAAATAAAAAAAAATTTTTTCAAAAATCGTTCAAAATTTCAATATTTTTTATTTTGATTTAAAAAAATTTTTTTTCAAAAATCGTCCAAAATTTTAATTTTTTTTTGTTTATATTTCTAATATATATTATTAATCTCTCATTAAAAATCTTTGTATTTTAAATTTTCAAATTCTATTAGATCACATTTTGCTGTTCCAAAGAATAAATTTGCTCGTATTTTTATTGGAACAAGATTTTTTTCATTTGTTACCCAAATTTTTAAATCTTTTTCTTTTCTAAAAAAACTTTCTTTTTCTATTACCGGAACAAACAATAAACATTCTATTTTTCCGAATTTTGTTTTTACTTTTTCTTTTTTTTTATATCTAAGTTTTAATAATAAAATCTCTTCATCAAAAAAAGTATTTAATTCAATAATCTGATTTTTTTTTAAATTTTTGAAAACAAAACTTCGCGCATAATAAAAAGCAGAAAGAAGATCTAAAATATTCGCCGGAACTTCATGCTCTCCGGATTTTAAAGAATAAACTTTATTTTTTTTCCTGTCAAACAAAACTTCGTTATAACGACGATAATTTTCCTCATGTATATTCCTAATTGATTTTATTGGAAGAACGTTAACAATATCAGCATAACTTTCATAAACATCTCTAATTGTAAAAAATTTATCCGCTATTCCGGAAGTTTGTGCTTTCGCAACTATGTGATAATAAAAATTATAACCAATTTTTTTTAAATCTATAGAAATACTTGCTTCACCACCTTTTATAAAAGAATAGCGAATTTCATATTTTAAAGTTTCCCCTATTTTAAAAGCTGTTTCTGGTATTATGGAGTCTATTTTATTTTGAGAATAAATGGAGAAATAAAAAATAAAGAAAATTATAAATAATAAAAATTTTAAATACATAGAAGTTTAATTTTTTTTGAAAAATATTTTTTTAATTTTGAATTTATTAAAATTTTGTACGTTTTTTGAAAAAATTTTTTTTAATGAAATTTAATGTGCAATAACAACATTTTTTTTATAATTTTTTACAATTCCATCAAGATTAAAAATTTCAAGAAAAATTATATACATTCCAATTTTTAATTTTTCATTATTTTCATTTAAACCATTCCATATAAAAAAACCTTCTAAAGATAATAATTCATTGTTTATCAATGTTTTAACTTTTCTACCTTTCGAATCAAAAATCATAAGATTTCCAATATATCCGTTTTCATTAAATTTATAATTTATTTTAACAAAATCCTCTTTTCCGTCATTATTCGGAGTGAAAACTTCCGGAGATAAAATAATTTCTTCTGTAATTTCTTTAAAATCAGAGTGCTGCGAATTTTCATAAGTTGGTGTAGCAAAACCAACAGTTTCAGAAGCCGAAAACCAATTATTTTTATCATTTGTTTCATTTTCATAAGAAATTCTTTCCAGCGAAACTCCTTCATAAGAACTTAATAAAGCAAAATGCATATTTTCATTATAATAAAATTCGTCAATAATTTCCTCCAAACGATTGCATAAAATAAAATTTCCATTTTCATTTGATAAATTTTGCAAGTCTTTTATTTCTATAAAATTATTTTCATTTTTACAAAAAAATTCATTTTTTATATTTTCAATATCTTTCGTCAAAACTTTAAATTCCTTTGGAAAAATTAAAAAACTACTTTCATAAATTTGTTTTAGATTTTTTAAATTCTTAAAATTTTCTTCTCTTTCTGCGATAAAAATATCTTTTAAATCTATAGTTTTATTAGAGGAATTATAAATTTCTATAAAATCTGCACTTTCCCCTCTGGGATTAAATAAAATTTCATTTATCAAAATATCCGAAAAATCCGCTTTTTCTGGAATGGAAAATTTTGAATTGCTATTTTCTTTTATTGAATTGCCAACGCAATCAAAAATTTCATTATCCAAATTTACATTATAAATTTTTGAATTTTCAAAATCATTTTCAAATTCCAAAATTACAGATTTATAAGTTGGCGAACCAAAAAACATTTTTTTTGGTTCTTCAAAATTTTCTACAGAAAAACTTTTTATAAAAATCTTACTTGTATCCAATTTTTCATTAAAAATTAAAGAAATTTTATTGTTAGAAATAAATGCAACTCTTTCTAATTCAGGCAATTGCAAATCTAAATTTTCATCAATTACAGAATTTTCGCCGCAAGGCGTACCTCCTTTTTCATCTGCGGAAGCACTCCAATTTTCAAATTCTCCGCAAGGATTTTTAACGTCAATTTGTTCCAAAGAAAAACCGCCTTCGGAACGATTTTCATTTTTATACCAAGTTATTTCATAATTCACAGAGTGAATAATTTTATTTGTATGGTCTCTCAAAATAATAATTTCTCCATCATTTTTTAATGTCAGAGAGGAAATTCCCAAAACATTTCCAAAATTTTCAAAATATTTTTTATTTTCTTCTTTGCAAATTAACAAATATGTATTTTTTTTGAAATTGTAATTTGGAATTATCTTTTTAGAATCTCCTATTTCCAAAATCCAATTTCTCAAAGAAATATCAAAATTACTTTTATTAAATATTTCAATATATTCAAATTCTGGCAATTGAAAACTTGGAGACGGGTCCGCCATAATTTCATTAATTAAAATATCAAAAGCATCTGGTTTATGATAAACAAATTCAAAATTTGTTTTTTTTAATTCATTGTCGCAAAGGTCTTTTATATTTCTAATTTCTAAATTATAAGTTTCATTTTGAAAAAAATTTTTTTTGAAAAAAAGCACTAAATTTTTTGAATTTTCATATTCAAAATAAAAACTCTCTGTAGAGTTTGGATCATCATTTAGAATAAAATTATTCAAATTTACAGAATTTATATTTATATTTTCGGAAAAAATAATCAAAAGATTGTTTGTATCTAAAATTGAAATTTCTAAAACTTCCAGAGCAATAAAATCTAAATTACTTTTTAATACGGAATTTTTTTCAGATGGTGTTCCTCCTTTTTCATCTGCAGAAACACACCAATTTTGCAATTCTCCACAAACATTATTTGGGTCAATTCTTTCGAGCGAATAACCTCCGTCATTTTTTTCCTCATCTTGATACCAATTTTCTTTGTAAAAAACACTGTCAATAATTTCTCCATTTTCATTTTTTATAGAAATATCTTTTCCAGAATTTGTAAGACTTGGAAAACTTGTAATTGCTACGGTTTTTCCAAAATTAGACAATTCTTCAAAAGCAGACGTTTTACATAAAATTAAAAAACTATCTTTTTTTAAATTAATGTTTGGAATTTTTTTTGAAACTCCAGCAGAATTTAAAGTCCAATTTTCCATAAAAATATCAAAATTAGAATTATTAAATAGCTCAATATATTCAAATTCAGGCATTTCTACAACTGGTGTTGGGTCCGCCATAATTTCATTTATTACAATATCAAATGCAGAAATTTCAAAAAAAACAAAATCAAAATTTGTGTCAAAAATTCTATTTTCATTCAAATCTTCTATATTTTTTATAATAATATTATAATTTTTTTCTTCCAAAAAATAACTTTCAAAAGTTAAAATAACTTCATTTGAATTTTCCAAAATGGCAAAATTTGGTTTACCAATTTCAAAATTTACAAAATAATTATTTATGTTTTCGGCAGTTTTTTTTTCAATTTCTTCAGAAAAAGAAATTTTTATTTGATGTTGAGAAATAATTTCAAAATTTTCTATTTTCGGCGAAATTGTGTCTTCAACAATTTCTTTTATTAAAATGTCGTCGAAATAAAATTTTTTAGAATTGCTGGAAGTATATTTACAAAAAATCCCAAAATAATTACTTGTGTTATAAGTATTTTCAAAAAAAGCACCTTCAAAAACAAAATTATCATTTTCGTCATTTTTAGAAAAAATTTTCCAAACTCCAATTTCATCTCTTTCTACCTTGATTTTCAAAGCATTAGTTGAGTTTCCAAGAAATGCAAAACTTCCGGTAAAAATTTTTTCTTCATTTTCAAGGTTTTTTTTGAAGAAATTTAAAGAATCATTTGAACCACCAATTTGCAAAAAATAAGCATTTTGTAAATCATTTAAATTTTCATTATCAGAAAAAAAATAAATCCGAGTGTAATTATTCGCAGAAGAATTAAAAGATTGTTTTATCCAAAATTCCCAAGAGGTTTTTTCAAAAAAATTATTTTCCAAAATAATAAATGAAGTTCCTGCATTTTCGGCATTTAATTTTAATTGTTGAGAGGAATTTATTGTAAAATCCTCTAAATTTCCTGTCCACAAAATATTTTCTTCAAAATTCTCATAATCAAAATTTTCAATAATTTGAGACTTTACAAAAAATGGCATTAGAAAAATAAAAATTATAATTTTTTTCATTGGAATTAATTTTTTAATTTTTTTTATAAAAAAAAAAATAAATTTGAAAAAAAATATTTATAATTGTAAAAAATTTATTTTTAATATAAAATATTAGGTATGAAAATAATAACTATTTTAACTATTGCTTTGAGTTTTTGTTTACTTTTTTCTTGTAAACCTAAGAAAAAAGAAAACGCAGAAAACATTGTACAAGAAGATACAAATGTTGTTGTTGAAGATTCGTTAATGAATAATAACGAAATTGTTGAAAATGATAGTACTGAAAACGACAGTAATTTAGTAGTTGAAAATGATAGTAGCGAAATGGTAAATGAAGAAATGGTAGAAAATTCTCCAGATACTGTTCGCATGGAAGTTATAGAAGAAGCTCCTAAGCCAAAAGAAAAAAAGTATTATGTTATTGTTGGTAGTTTTAAAAATTCTGATAATGCTTTGAAATTGAAATCAAAAATTGAAAAAGCAGGAACTACAGCAGAAATTCTTTATGGAAAAGATAATTTTAAAAGAGTTTGTATAACTTATAAAAGTTATAGAATTGCCCTTAAAGAGCAGAAAAAATTGAAAGCAATTTATTCAGAATTAAATGTTTGGTTAATGGATAATAAAAATTTGTAATTTTTATGAAAAAAATAGTAAATTCTAATAAAGCACCAAAGCCTATAGGACCTTACAGTCAGGCTGTTTTGAAAAATAAAACCTTATATGTTTCTGGACAAATTCCATTTGATGTTGAGAGTGGTCAATTAATAAAAAACGGAATAAAAGAAGAAACAGAACAAGTTATGAAAAATATAAGTTTCATTTTAGAGGAAGTGAATTATTCTTTCGAAGATATTGTAATGTCAAATATTTTTATTTCTGACATGAATGATTTTCCCCAAATAAATGAAGTTTACGGAAAATATTTTAAAAAGTATTTTCCTGCTCGTGCTACAGTTCAAGTTGCTAAGTTACCTTTGAGTGTAAATGTAGAAATTTCTGTTATTGCAATGAAATAATAAATAAATAAAAATACAAATTTATTTAAAATTTTTATTTAAATTTGTATTTTTTTTTGAAAATCTTTTTTATTAAAATTTAAAAAAATGAAAATCATTAAATTTATTTTTCTTGTTTTTTTATTAAATCCATTATTTATTTTTTCTCAGAAACTTTCTTTGGAAGCTAGTTTAGACACCAATCAATTTTTGATAGGCGACCAAGTAAAATTAAATTTAAAAATTAAATTTTTAGAAAATTCTTTTATTCAATTTCCATTATTCCAAGACACCATTGTAAAAGATGTTGAAGTTATAAATCATTTTGAGATAGATACAATCTTTAAAAACGATAAAAAATTTCTTATAAAAAAGTTTACAATTTCTGTTTTTGACAGCGGTTTTTATCAAATTCCGCCAATTCCAGTTATTGCAAATAAAGATACTATTTTTTCAAACGCATTAGCTTTTTATGTTTATAATGTTGGAGGATGGTTAGATAGTATAACAGGAGAATTAAATATTCGTTCTTTTTCTAAAAATGACAGTTTTATTCATAAAACAAAAGCTGACACAACAAAAGGAATTCCTGTTGCACCGAATAAGAAAAAAGAAGAAACACCACTAAATTTCAAAGAATTAAAAAAAATAATAGGAAATTTTATTGCAAAATATTATTTATATTTAATAATTGGAATTTTAGTTATTATTCTTATTGTTTGGTATTTCTTTTTCAAAGAAAAAGTTAAAGAAATTATTATCAGAAAAATAAAACCACCTAAACCAGCTCATATTATTGCTATGGCTGATTTAAATAAATTAAAAGAAAAAAAATTAATTGAACAGAAAAAGTATAAAAAATTTCATACTAAGCTTACTGAAATCCTAAGAGTATATATAGAAAATCGTTTTAAAATTAAAGCGATGGAACAAACAAGTGAAGAAATTATCAATGATTTTGAAGAAAACAATTTTTTAGAAAAAGATATTTTAGAATATTTAAAACAAATTTTTTCCATAGCAGACTTTGTAAAATTTGCAAAATTAGAACCTGAAGAACATAAAAATAAAGCAAGTTTAACAAATTCTTTTTCTTTTGTTGAAGAAACAAAATTAATTGAGAAAAAAATTGAAAAAATTGAAAAAAATAATTAAAATTGAAAAAAAACTTTTTATGGGTAAAATTAAAATTGCAGTTATTGGATTAGGCTATGTTGGTTTACCGCTTGCAGTTGAGTTTGGAAAAAAATACGAAACTATAGGTTTTGATATAGATAAAAAGAGGATAAAAGAATTAGAAAGTGGTATTGACAAAACTCTGGAGGTTGAAATTTCTAATTTAAAATCTTCTGAATTTTTATCTTATACTTCTGATATTGAAGGAATCAAAAATAGTAATTATTACATTGTAACTGTTCCAACTCCAATAGATAAAAATAAACGTCCAGATTTAACACCTTTAATAAAAGCTTCTGAGACAGTTGGTAAAATTTTAAAAAAAGAAGATATAGTTATTTATGAATCAACTGTTTATCCCGGAGCAACAGAAGAAGATTGTGTTCCTGTTTTGGAAAAATTTAGTGGATTAAAATTTAATAAAGATTTTTATTGTGCTTATTCTCCGGAGCGAATTAATCCGGGTGATAAAGTTCACACAGTAACAAAAATTTTAAAAGTTACTTCTGGTTCTAATCCTGAAACAGCAAAAAAAGTTGATGATTTATATAAATCGGTTATAGTTGCTGGAACTTATATGGCATCATCTATAAAAGTTGCTGAGGCGGCTAAGGTTATAGAAAATTCTCAGCGAGATTTGAACATTGCTTTTGTAAACGAACTTTCAATGATCTTTCATAAAATGGGAATTGATACTATTGAAGTTTTGGAAGCAGCTGGGACAAAATGGAATTTTTTACCTTTTCGTCCGGGTCTTGTCGGAGGACATTGCATAGGTGTTGATCCTTACTATCTTACTCATAAAGCTCAGGAATTAAATTTTCATCCGGAAATTATTCTTTCTGGTAGGCGCGTTAATGATAATATGGGAACTTATGTTGCTAATCGCATTATCAAATTAATGATAAAAAAGGGACATAATATTTTAAATAATGATATTTTAGTTCTTGGGATTACTTTTAAGGAAAATTGTCCGGACATTAGAAATTCAAAAGTTATTGATTTAATTAATGAATTGAAAAATTTCGGTGCAAATGTTGATGTTTTTGATAATTGGGCAAAAAAAGAAGAAGTATATGAAGAATATTCTTTGAAATTAATAGAGAAATTAAATAAAAAATATAAAGCAATTGTTCTTGCAGTTTCACACAATGAGTTTAAAAGTTTGGATTTAAAAGAACTAAAATTTGATAAAAATTCTGTTGTTTTTGATTTAAAAGCTATGTTTGATAAACAAATTATAGACGAAAGACTATAATTAAAAAGCATTAAAAAATTGGCGTTTTTTGAAAAACTTTTTTTTAAATAAAATATTAAAATTTTGGACGAATTTTGAAAAAAAATTTTTTTTATTTCGAAATTAAAAAATGTTGAAATTTTGGGCGTTTTTTTGAAAAAATTTTTTTTCAAAAAAACGCCAATTTTTTACGAAATTTTTAAATTAAAAAAACATTTACAATTTTTTTAATTTTATAAATACTTATCCCAATCAAATACAAAATTTTGGTATTTTTCTTTAAATTCTTCTACAAAAACTTCTTTAATGAGAAATTTATAAATGTCGTATTTTAAAAAATCTTTTAATTGATCTAATTTTTCTTTGTATTTATTTGGTATATCATCATCAAAATCTTCTTTTTCTTGCAAAATAAATTTAATTTTATCATAAATATATTGAAAAATAATTTTCCTTTGATCAATATTTGTGCTATAATTTATTCTTGTGTCATCTTCTGTTATTTTCAAACGTTTTTTATAAATATCATATAATCTTTAATTTCTTCAATAATTGTATAACGACCTTTTTGATATTGTAAACATTTACAATCTGCTTCTTTAGTTGGATTTAAGAGCGGATAAGTGTAATTAAAAGAATTTCTTTTTAAGATTTGATTACAGGTTTTACAAGACCAAATATAATTTGACCACTCA
>JAOZVH010000250.1 GCA_029938235.1 Bacteroidales bacterium | reverse complement strand
TAAAATCATAAAAATTTGGCGTTTTTTGAAAAAAAAATTTTTTTTGACAATTTAATTCATAAAAATTTGGCGTTTTTTGAAAAAAAAATTTTTTTTTGACAATTTAATTCATAAAAATTTATCGTTTTTTTGAAAAAAAATTTTTTTTGATAATTTAATTCATAAAATTTTGGCGTTTTTTGAAAAAAAATTTTTTTTGATAATTTAAAAACATTAAAATTTTGGCGTTTTTTTGAAAAAAATTTTTTTTTAATAAATTAAATTATAAAAAATGCCGTATTTTTGAAAAAATTTTTTTATGAAAAAAATACGTATTGGTTTTGGCTATGATGTTCATCGTTTAAAAGAAAATGAAAGTTTAATACTTGGCGGAGTAAATATAAATTACCATAAAGGAACTGTTGGACATTCTGATGCGGATCTTGTAATACATGCAATTTGTGATGCAATTTTAGGTGCTGCGAATTTAAGAGATATAGGTTTTCATTTTCCTGACACAGATAAAAAATTTAAAAATTTAGATAGTAAAATTTTTTTAAAAAAAACTATGGTTTTAATAAGAAAAAAATCTTTTGAAATAGGAAATATCGACGTAACCATAGCTTTACAAAAACCAAAAATTTCTCCTTTTATACCAATTATGCAAAAAGTTTTATCTGGATTTATGAAAATAGATTTAGAAGACATCTCTATAAAAGCTACAACAACAGAAAGATTAGGTTTTGTTGGAAAAGAAGAAGGAATAGAAGCATTTGCAAATGTTTTAATTTATAAAAATTAAAAAAAAATTATTTTTTTTAATTGTGTAAAAACTTGATTTATAAATATTTATAAAATTAAAAAAAAATATATTTATTAAAAATAAAAAAACTGATAAAAGTCATATTATTAAATATACAAATTCTTATATTTGTTTTTTAAAAAAATAAATAATAAAATTATATTATTAAATATACAAATAATATATTATTTTAAAAAAAATAAAAAATTGATTTATGGAGATCAAAGCATTAATATTAGAATTAGCGGAAAAATACGGAAGAAAAAGGGAAAATTTAATTCCTATTTTACAAGGTGTAGTTCAAGAGGAACGTTATATTTCAGATGAAGCAATGGTTGAAATTGCTCGTCAGCTTGATATTTCAGCGGCTCAGGTTTATGGTACTTGTACTTTCTATTCTTTTTTAAATACTAAACCAAAAGGTAAATATATTATTCGTGTTTGTGAAACTATTGTTTGCGATATGCAAGGGAAAAAAGAAGTTATATCAACTTTGGAAGATCTATTGAAAATAAAAATTGGCGAAACAACTCATAATAAACGTTTCAGTTTATTAAAAACTGAGTGTCTTGGTTGGTGTCATAAAGGTCCAGTTATGTTGGTAAATGATGAAGTTTATACGGAATTAACTCCGGAAAAAATTCGCAATATTATCGCAAAATACAAGAGAAAACATTAATTAAAAATTTAAATTTTAAAAAATTAATTATGCAAAGTAAATTAAAAAGAGTAGATTTTATTTTTAGTTCAGATGAAGAGTCTAAAAAAGTTTTATTAAAAACTTTCAGAAAAACAAGAGAAGAGATTTTAAACGAATTAATTACTTCTCGTTTAAAAGGTAGAGGTGGTGCAGGTTTTTCAACCGGATTAAAATGGAAATTTGCAAAATCAGAAGTTGCCGACCAAAAATATATTATTTGTAATGCCGACGAAGGTGAGCCAGGTACATTTAAAGATAGGAAGATTTTAGATAAGGCTTTGTTTAAAGTTCTTGGAGGAATGGCTATTGCAGGAAAAGTTGTTGGAGCAAATAAAGGATTTATTTATCTAAGGGGTGAATATAAGTTTCTTGTTCCTCAGTTAAAAAAAGGGATTTCTGATTTCCATAAATTATTAAAAAACGAATTAGATTTTGATTTTAATATAGAAATATTTATTGGTAGTGGCTCTTATATTTGCGGAGAAGAAACTGCCTTAATAGAATCTATGGAAGGAAAAAGAGGTGAACCTCGTAATAAACCACCTTTTCCAACACAATATGGATATTTAGGAAAACCTACGGTTGTTAATAATGTTGAAACCTTAGCATTAGTAATGATGGTTTGTCAAGTTGAAGCAGAAAATTTTAAAAAATTAGGTATTCATGATTCTACGGGTTCTAAATTATTTTCTATTTCTGGCGATACTCCCAAAAGTGGAATTTATGAATTGGAATTTGGAATGTCATTAATTGATTTTGTAGAAGAATTTGGAGATGGTGATACAAAATCTGTGCAAGTGGGAGGTGCTTCTGGTTTTTGTGTGCCACGTAAAAAATTTGAAACAACTACCATAGGTTATAAGGGAGATTTAGATGGCGATTCTTTACCTACTGGAGGTTCTATGATGTTGTTTAATAGTTCTCGTTCTATGTATAATGTTCTTCATAATTATTTAGAATTTTTTACAAACGAATCATGCGGACAATGTACGCCTTGTAGAATTGGTTGCCAACAATTATTAAAAGGAATTAAAGCAATTAAAAGAGGAGATAAATCTGAAGAATATTTAAAGCAATTATTGAAACTTACCAATACAATGAAATTAACTTCTAAATGTGGTTTAGGTCAATCTGTCGCTAATTCTTTTTCTTCTATAGTAGAAAATTTTAGAGAAGAAATGATTTACTAAATTTAATTTTTAATTTAAAAAATTTAAAAAAATGACCGATACTGTAAAAATAAAAATAGACGGAATAGAAGTAAAATTAGAAAAAGGAGCATCAATATTAGATGCTGCAAAACAGCTAAATATAAAAATTCCTACTCTTTGTCATCACGAAGATTTATGTGTTGCTGGAAATTGTAGAGTTTGTGTAATTGAGCAGGAAGGAGTACATAATTTAGTTCCATCTTGTTCTACTCCGGCATTAGGTGGAATGGTTATACATACTATGACTCCAAAAGTTAGAAAAGCACGTAAAGATTTAATTGCTCTTTTAGTTTCTGAACATAATACTCAATGTACAACTTGTTATAGAAGTAAAAATTGTGAACTACAAGACCTTGCTGCTGAGTACAATATAGATAATGAAGTTTATTTAAGTGTTTTAAAACCATCTGAGGTAGATAGATCTTCTTGGTCCATAGAAAAAGATGATAGTAAATGTATTCGTTGCCAGCGTTGTGTTAGAACTTGTGCAGAGTTACAACATGTAAATGCTTTGGATGTAGCTTATAGAGGTAAAGATATGAAAATTTCTACTTTTATGGATTTACATATGAACGAAGTTGTTTGTGTAAATTGTGGTCAGTGTATTATTCATTGTCCGACTGGTGCGTTAACAGAAAGAAGATATTACGATGATATTTGGGATGCAATAGGTGATCCAAAAAAACATGTGATAATAAATACTGCTCCATCTGTTAGAGTTGCATTGGGAGAAACCTTAGGTTTTCCTGTTGGTACAAGAGTAACAAAAAAGATGGTTACTGCTTTGAAAAAAATAGGTTTTGACGCTGTTCTTGATACAGATTTTGCTGCTGATGTTACTATTTTAGAAGAGGGGCATGAATTATTACATAGATTAAAAAGAGTTTTTGTTGATAAAGAAAAAGTTTCTTTACCAATGATAACTTCTTGTTCTCCTGGTTGGGTTAAATTTATTGAACATATGTATCCAAACTATTTGAGTCATCTTTCCACTTGTAAATCACCACAACAAATATTTGGTGCACTGGCGAAAACTTATTATGCTAAAAAAAAGGGTATTGATCCAAAAGATATAGTAAGCGTTGCAGGTATGCCTTGTTCGGCTAAAAAATATGAAGCTAATCGTCCGGAGATGAAAAGCAGTGGATACAATGATGTAGATGCTGGTTTAACAACAAGGGAAATTGGACACATGATAAAAGAAACCGGAGTAGATTTTCTTTCCTTAGAAGAAACAGAATTTGACAGTTTAATGGGTGAGTCTTCCGGAGCCGGAGTTATTTTTGGTGCAACCGGAGGAGTAATGGAAGCAGCATTACGTACAGTTTATGAAGTTGTTACCGGAAGAGAAGTACCATTTAAAAACTTAAATATTATTCCAGTAAGAGGTTTAAAAGGTGTGAAAGAAGCAACTATAAAATTAGAAAATTGTGTTCCGGCATTTTCTTTCCTAGAAGGAGTAGAATTAAAAGTTGCAATAGCTCACGGTTTAATAAATGCTCGTACAGTTATGGATCAAATTGAAAAGGGAGAATCGCCTTATCATTTCATTGAAATTATGGCTTGTCCTGGTGGTTGCATAGGTGGCGGTGGTCAGCCGATACCAACAAATAATGAAATTCGTCAAAAGCGAATAGATGCAATTTATGAAGAAGATGCAAATATGCCTGTTCGTAAATCTCACGAAGTAGAGGAAGTAAAAGAACTTTACAGAGACTTTTTAAAAGAGCCGCTGGGACAAAAATCACATCATTTACTTCATACTAAATACACAAAACGTAACCGTTACTAAGAAATAAAATAATATTATTGTTAAACATTTTTTAAAAAAATTGTAAAAATATTTATTTTTACAATTTTTTTTTGAAAAAATGCCGAATTTTTTACGATTTATTTTGAAAAAAAAATTTAATTCAAAATATAAAAAACATTAAAATATTTGGATTTTTTTGAAAAAAAGTTTTTTTATTTTGAAATTAAAAAATATTAAAATATTTTTTATTTTTTTGAAAAAAATTTTTTTTATTTCAAATTAAAAAGCATTAAAATTTTGGACGATTTTTGAAAAAAAAATTTTTTTTATTTTGAAATTAAAAAACATTAAAATTTTGGACGATTTTTGAAAAAAAATTTTTTT
>JAOZVH010000249.1 GCA_029938235.1 Bacteroidales bacterium | reverse complement strand
ATATATTTTTTATAAAAAATTTTTTATAAAAAAACATAATTTTTTTATAAAAAAAAATTTTTTATAAAATTGGCGTTTTTTTTGATGAATTTTTTTATATTTGTTATTTTTTAAATTATTAAATTATGTGGAAAAATTTTTTTAACTTAAATACAAAAATTCTAATTTTAATAGGTACAACAGCGATAATTATTTTTGCAACAGCCATAACTTACATTAGTTTAAATTCAAAAAATATGGCATTTAAAGATGCAAAAAAAATTACTAATTCTTATGCAAAAGAATATGCAAATTTAATAAAATCTAATATTGACATAGATATTGGAACTTGTAGAGTTTTATCTTATAGTTTTCTTGGTTATAAAGAAATTCCACGAGAAAATAGAACTGCAATTTATACAAATATTTTAAAAAATACTTTCATTGAAAATTCTAAATATTTAGCTGTTTGGGTAAGTTTCGAATTAAGTGCTTATGGAGAAGAAAGCTATGATAAACCTTACGGCAGAAATAGAATAGAAATTTTTTCTTTAAATAATAAAATAAATGTCAGCGAAGAGGATTTAAATTTAGAAGGTGATGATGTAAAATCTTTATATTTTAAAATAAAATCTGCAAAAGAGGAAGTTGTAACCGAACCTTATTGGTACTCCTATACAAAAAGCAGTGAAGATGCTATTTTAGAAACGAGTATTTGTTCGCCGATTTTAGAAGATGGAAAATTTATTGGTCTTGCTGGTGTTGATGTTCCTCTGGACAAATTCCAACAATTAACAGATGAAATTTTACCTTATGATGGAAGTTATGCTTTTTTAGTTTCTAATAATGGAGTTTTTGTCGCACATCCAAATAAAAAACTAATAGGAAAAAAAATATCTGATGTGCATTCTAAATTAGATGACAATTTTGATATTTTAGAAAAAATGGAAGAGGGCAAGACTTTTCATTTTATAAGCAATATTTTGAAAGAAAATCATAAAGACAATTATTATTCTTTTGCACCTATTTTTTTTGGAAAAAGTTTATCGCCTTGGTCCATAGGAATATCTGTTCCGGTAGAAAAAATTATAGAAGAGGCAAATAATAATTTTAAAACTTCCATTTGGATAGGAATAATTGGATTACTTATTTTGTGTATTGTGGTTTGGTTTATAGCACAATATATAACAGAACCATTGATGAAAACTTCAAAAACCGTAAAAAAATTAGCTAAGGGAGATATAAAATATGTAAAAAAAATGTCTGTAAATTCAAATGACGAGATAGGCGAAATTAGAAATTCTGTAAATATTTTAATTACAAGTTTAAAAAGTACAGCAAAATTTGCCAAGCAAATTGGGAAGGGAAATCTAAATTCAAAATTTAAATTACTAAGTAAAAAAGATGTTCTTGGAAATGCTTTATTAAATATGAGAAGCAGTTTAATTTCTGCAAAAAATGAAGAAGACAAAAGAAAAGAAGACGATAATAAACGAAACTGGGCAACAAGCGGAATAGCAAAATTTAATGAAATTTTAAGACGAAATAACGATAATATGAAAGAATTAAGTTATGAAGTTACTAGTAATTTGGTTCGTTATTTAGGAGCAAATCAAGGAGGTTTATTTGTAATAAATTCGAAAAAAAAAGAAAAATATATAGAATTAGTTTCATCTTTTGCTTATGGCAGAAAGAAATTCATAGAAAAATATGTTTTAAAAGGTGAAGGTTTGATAGGCAGAAGTGTACAAGAAAAAGAAACCATTTATATGACAAATATTCCACAAGGATATATAGAAGTAACTTCTGGATTGGGGAAAAATACACCTTCTAATTTATTGATTGTTCCATTGAAATTAAATGATAATGTTTTTGGAGTTGTTGAAGTTGCATCTTTTGATAAATTTGAAGATTATAAAATTAAATTTTTAGAAAAAATAGGCGAAAGTATTGCTTCTACAATTTCTGCCGTAAAAATTACTCTAAGGACATCTAAATTATTAGAAGCAACAAAAAGACAATCAGAAATTCTTGCTTCGCAAGAAGAAGAAATGAGACAAAACCTCGAAGAACTGCAAGCAACTCAGGAAGAGTCAGCACGTAAAGAACACGAAATGAGCGGACGAATACAAGCAATAAATCGCTCTTTTATACAAATTGAATTAGATATGAAAGGAAATATTTTACAAGCAAATGACCAATTTTTCAAATTAATTGCCTACAGTAAATATGAAATGCTTGGAAAATCTTACGAAATGTTTATAAATTCAAAATATTCACAATCAGAAGAATATAAAAATTTATGGAATAAACTTATGAGCGGAGATTTTGTTTCCGGAGAATTTCAATTGGATAATAAATTAGGAAAAACAATTTATTTGCGTGGTTCATTTAATCCAATTTCTGATATGAATGGAAAATTATATAAAATTATACAACTTGCAAGTGATGTTACAAATGAAATCAATTTTCAAAATAATTAAAGAATTAAAAAATTATGAATATTAAAGTTTTTATTTTTATTTTTATTGGGATTTTTTTATTTGCTTTATTTAAAGGAATTAGAATTTTACTTTCTTTTCTACCTATAAATAAAAAAAAATTACAAAGATTGAAAAATTATTTACCTGCTGTACATTTGCTTTTTTGGATAATTTATATTGCTTTTGGCATAGAATTTTTATTAGATACAAATTATTTTTATCCATTAGGAATATTTTTTATGGCAATTATTATGGCAATTTGGTTTTCTTGGTTTGCTGTGAAAGATTTTATTGCTGGTTTGATTTTTAAAATGGAAGGAGATTTTTCTTTGGATGAAATTATAAAATTAGAAAAATACGAAGGGAAAATTTTAGATTTTGGCTATAGAAACCTTAAAATAGAAACCGAAACAAATGAAATTATTTATATCCCATATTCTGTTTGTTTAAATAAAATAGTTACTAAACCAAATCTTTTAGAAAATATTGCAACTCATAATTTAACAATAAAAGTTAAAAATGAAATTTCTGTCAGTGACAAAATAAAAGAAATTAAATTATCAATTTTAACACTTCCTTGGGTTTCAATAAAAAAATCACCAAAAATAAAAATGTTGAAAAAATTAGAAAATTTTACAATTTTTGAATTAATAATTTTTGCTCAGGAGAAAAAATATTTTTATAAGATAGAAAGTTTTTTAAGAAAAAAATTTGAAATTTTTTAAAAAATTAAAAAAAAAATGCTTTTTTTGAAAAAATTTTTTTTCAATTTTAAGAAACTTTATAATTTATGAAATTACTAATAATTTTTATATCTTTTTTTTTATTAAATTTTTCTTTATTTTCTCAGATAAAATTGTTAAAGGCAAAGGCAAAAACAAAAGAAACTGTTTTTCTTTTACTAAGTCGCTATAATTTACCAAAAATAGAATATTATTTTAATAATTTTCACATTTTGAATGTAGAAAATCTAAATGAAAATAGCGAGCTGATTTCAGGAAAAACTTATTTTTTACCTGTAAGAATTTTTAATTACAATGGGAAAAGTATTCGCACAACAATTAATTTAGATGATTACGAAAGAGCAAAAAGAATACAATTATATAATGAAAAATTATTTAAAAATAAAATAAAAAATAAGGATTATAGAAAAGATAAGATTTTATGGGTTCCATTTCACGAATTAGAAGAAGAAGTAATTATTTCTTTCTCCGAAAGAAATAAAAAACAAGAAGCAGAAAAAGAAAAAGGAGAAATTACATTTATAAATGGTAATTTTCCAATCTTTGGAAAAGATTATGAAAAAGTAGATTTTATTGATAATGCTCTAAAGAATTGTGTTTATTATGTTCTTGCTGGACATGGAGGTCCTGATCCCGGAGCCATAGGAAATTGTAACGGTCATAAGCTTTGTGAAGATGAATACGCTTATGATTTTTCACTGAGAATTGCTTATAAACTTCTGGGACACGGAGCAAAAGTTTACTTAATTACAAGAGATGATAATGATGGAATACGTTCGGACACTTATTTAAAATGTGATAAAGATGAATATTGTTGGCGAAATAAAAAAATTCCAATTAATCCGTCCAAACGTTTGCATCAAAGAGCAGTTTCTATAAATGAACTTTTTCAAAAACATAAAAAAGAAAAAATAAAACATCAACGTTTAGTAATTTTGCATGTTGATTCCAGTAGTGAAAAAAATAGAATTGATATATTTTTTTATTATCATTCTAAAAGTGCAAGCTCTAAAAAACTCGCAAAAGTTTTGCATAAAACGATAAAATCTAAATATAAACGTTATCAACCAAAAAGAAAATACAAAGGAAAATGCATAAAAAGAGATGGACTTTATATGCTTTACACGACAGCACCAACTTCTGTTTACGTAGAATTAGCAAATATCAGAAATCCAAGTGACCAATTACGTTTAATAAAACCTGAAAATAGACAAGCTGTGGCAGATTGGATTACAGAAGGTTTGATAAAAGAAATCAAATTGTATGAAAAATAAATTTCGTACAATTTTTTTATTAAAAAAATAAAATCATAAAATATTGGCATTTTTTTGAAAAAAATTTTTTTTTAATAATTAAAAATCATAAAATATTGGCATTTTTTTGAAAAAAAATTTTTTTTAATAATTAAAAATCATAAAATATTGGCGTTTTTTGAAAAAAAATTTTTTAATAATTAAAAATCATAAAATATTGGCGTTTTTGAAAAAAAATTTTTTAATAATTAAAAATCATAAAATATTGGCGTTTTTTGAAAAAAATTTTTTAATAATTAAAAATCATAAAATATTGGCATTTTTTTGAAAAAAATTTTTTTTTAATAATTAAAAATCATAAAATATTGGCATTTTT
>JAOZVH010000248.1 GCA_029938235.1 Bacteroidales bacterium | reverse complement strand
GTTCTTGAACCAATCCAAGCAAAACCAGTAATTGTAGAAGACGGTTGTTTTATTGGTTCACGCTGTGTAATCGTTGAAGGTGCGAAAATAGAAAAAGAATCTGTTATTGGAGCAAATGTTGTAATAACAAAATCAACAAAAATTATAGATGTAAGTGCATCTAAACCAAAAGAATACAAAGGAATTGTTCCATCTCGTTCTGTTGTAATTCCCGGAACTTATGAAAAGGAATTTCCTGCGGGAAAATTTCAAGTGCCTTGTGCTTTGATAATTGGAAAAAGAAAAAAATCAACCGATTTAAAAGTTTCTTTAAATGAAGTACTTAGAAAATTTAATCTAAACATATAATTTTTAATGAGGAATTTTTAATTAGGAATGTGAATTTGAATAATTTAATGTTTTTAATTTATTAAAAAAAATGGGCAAATTGATAAAAAATTTTTTTTTGATTTTGATATTTTTTATATTGCATAGTTGTACTTTTAATTATGACGATGACGCAGAATTTGAATTATCAAAATCTGTTATTTATAAAGATAAATTCATAATTTTACAAAGAGAAAGCTATGAAATAGATTCTAATTATAATGTAATTTTAAAAGGAATTTCTGGAAATCAAGTTTTACTTGATGAGGCTTTTTATATGATAAAAAGCAAAGACAGTTCTTTACAAATTGATAATTTTATTGTTAGGTGTCCGACAGATAATTTGATAGTTTATGGAAGTCCAGAATTAAAAGAAGAAGATGAACCAAGTGGAATTGTATCTATTATAACATCGTTCGGCATTTTAATTGTAATTTTTGCTTTACTATTTTTCTTCGGACAAAGACTTGCGAATATTAGAAATTTTTTATCCGGCAGTTTAATAAATTCTTGGTTAGTTGCTAAGATGAACGGTTTAGAACTTAGTTTTTTAGATCTATGGAAATTATACCGTAGAAAAGCAAATATAAAATTAGTAATTGACACTATGATAACTGCACATAATTCAGGTGTTTCTTTAGATGCAACAAAATTAAGAGAAATATTCTTATCTGGTTTAGATTTAAAACTTATGATAGAAATTTATGTTTTATCTAAAAATGCTGGTTTAACTGCTGTTACTTTAGATCATTTAAAAACTCATCAATTAGCCGGAGGAAATCCAAAAAAAGTTGTTGAAGCTTTAATTATGGCAATGCGTTCGGATATGGAAACAACCAACGAAGAAATAAAATTAAATTTAGATTTTAGCACTGCGGCAAGTATAGATCTTGCCGGAGAAGACGTTGTGGAAGAGGTTAGAAAATCTACAAATTATAAAGTAGAAGCAACTGGATTAGTAAAAGGAATTAGTAAAGATGGAGTAGAAATGAGTATAGAAGCAAAAATTACTTTGCTTTCTAAAATTAATGCTGTTTTAAGTCAAGCGGGAAAAGTTACTGTTATGGCAAGAATAACTAAACAAATTATTTCCGAAATTGGAAGAAGAAATTATAAAGAGATTATCGCTGAACCGTTTAGAATTACTGAATCTGTGCATAGTTATGTTGATACTTTCGAAGATGCTGCTGTAAATGTTATTTCGATAGATACTTCTGATATTAAAATCGGTGAAAATGTTTATGCAAAAATTTTGGAAGAAAATGCAAAAGCAGAAAAATTACAAAGAGAAGCTAGCGAACAAGAAATGAAAACCAGAGAGCAAGAAATGAAAGCAAGACTTCAAGAAATGAGAGCAAAAGTAGAAGATGCAAATTCAAAATTAATAGAAGCAGAAATTGATGTTAGAAAAGCCATTGCAAAAGCATTTATAGACGGAAACTTAGATATTAGAACTTTCAATAAAATTGAAAATATAAAAGCAGATACTATGATGCGTAAAAATATTAGTAGGATACAAGTTTCCGAAATTGTACCGCCTCTTCAAGATGAGGAAAATGAAGAAGAATAAAAAATTTTATTAAAAAAAAACGCTTTTTTGTAAAAAAATTTTTTTATATGAAAATTGTAATTATTGGATACGGAAAAATGGGTAAAGAAATTGAGGAAGTTTCTAAACTTAGAAATCATGAAATTGTGTTGAAAATAGATAGAGACAATTTAGAAGATTTTGAATCTGAGGAATTTAAAAACTCTGATATTGCCATAGAATTTACAAATCCTAAAAATGCTTATCAAAATTTTTTAAGATGTTTTGATAAAAAAATTCCTGTTGTTTCCGGAACAACCGGATGGTTTGATAAGTTGGAAAATGTGAAAAACATAGTTAAAAATAAAAATTTATCTTTTTTTTATGCTTCTAATTTTAGTTTGGGTGTAAATTTATTTTACAAATTAAACAAGGAATTTGCAAAATTAATGAATAAACATAATCAATATGAAGCAAGTATTTTGGAAAAACACCATAAGCATAAATTAGATGCTCCAAGTGGTACGGCAATAAATCTTTTAAATGATTTGATAAAAGTTTCTTCAAAAAAGAAAAATGAAATTAAGGTAAAATCTCTTCGTGAAGGAGAAATTTTTGGTATTCATAAAATAATTTACACTTCGCTTTTAGACGAAATTAAAATCTCGCACGAATTAAAAAGCAGAAAAGCCTTAGCTACCGGAGCAATAATTGCCGCAGAATTTTTATTTAATAAAAAAGGTGTTTTTACGATGGAAGACATTTTGAATAATTAAAAAATTATAATTTTTATAAATTTATTATTTCTCAAAAATTTTTTTTTCAAATTTTACGATTTTTTTTGAAAAAAAAATTTTTTTGATTTATTTATTGTTTTTTTGAAAAAAATTTAATAATGAATATTGTTACAGAATATAATTCTTGGTATATAATTTTTTGTTTGATTTTGGGTTTTTTGTACTCTTTTTTTTTGTACAGAAATGACAAAAAATTTAATAACTTGGAAAAATGGAAAATAAATATTATGCGAACTTTACGATTTTTATCGGCGAGTTTTTTATTTTTTTTGCTTTTAAATCCAATGATTAAAACCGTTAATAAAATTATAGAAAAGCCTATAATTATTTTTGCCACTGACAATTCTGAATCTATTATTATAAATAAAGATTCTTCTTTTTATAAAAATGAATATCAAAAAAACATAGAGAATTTCTTAAAAAGTTTTTCTGAGGATTTTGACATAAAAACTTATAATTTTGGCGAAAAATTAAAAAAAGGACTTGCTTTTGATTTCTCGGAAAAACAAACAAATTACACAGAATTTTTTAATTCCTTAAAAAACAAATTTTTCAATAGAAATGTTGGTGCTTTGGTGATTGCAAGCGACGGAATTTACAACAAAGGAAGTAATCCAATTTATGCTGCTTCAAATATAAATTTCCCAATTTATACCATTGCAATGGGAGATACAAGTGTAAAAAAAGATATTATTCTAAGCAAAGTAAAAGCCAATGAAATCGCTTTTATTGGGAATGAATTTCCTTTGCAAATTTTCGTAAAAGCAAAAGAATTAAAAAATGAAATAACTAATTTAGAAATTTTTCATAAAAAAAAAGTTGTTTTTTCAAAAGAAATAAATATTAATTCTAATGATTTTTTGGAAAAAATCAATATTAATTTAAAAGCTGAAAATAAAGGTTTACAAAATTTTCATTTAAAATTGAGTAAAAATTCTCAGGAAATTAGTTTTAAAAATAATTTTAAAAATTTAGTAATTGATGTAATTGACAATCAGCAAAAAATTTTGATACTTGCAAATTCGCCTCACCCAGATATTTCTGCCATAAAAAAAGCCATTGAGTTAAACCCAAATTATAAAATTAAGGTTTCATTAATTAGTGATTTTAAAGGACAAATTGAAAATTATAATTTATTGATTTTACATCAAATTCCGACAATTACAAATTCGGCAACAGATTTATTAAAGAAAATTTCTAAAATAGATATTCCAATTATGTTTATTTTAAATTCTCATAGCAATTTAAAACAAATAAATAATTTACAATTTGGTTTAAATATTAACAATAAAAATCAAAATTTTGAGGAAGTACAAGCACATTTTAATAATAAATTTAACTTATTTAAAGTAAATGAAGAAATTATTAAATTTTTTGAAAAAGCTCCGCCTTTTATTTCTCCTTTCGGAGATTATAAAATTAATGCTTCTACAAATGTTCTTTGTTTTCAAAAAATAAAAAACATCAAAACAGAAAAACCATTAATATTTTTTAACAATATTTCTGATAAGAAAATTGGTTTTATTACCGGAGAAGGAATTTGGAGATGGCGAATGTTTGATTTTATGGAAAATCAAAATCATAATTTGTTCAACGAATTGATAAATAAATTAATACAATTTAATTCCTTAAAAATTAATAAGGATAATTTTAATGTAAAAGCGAAAAAATTATTTAATGAAAATGAAGCAATAATTTTCGACGCACAAGTTTATAATGAATCTTTCGAAAGCGATAATTCGCAGGATGTAAATATAGAAATAGTTAATTCTGACGGAAAAAATTTTAATTTTATTTTTGATAAAAGTCAAGATTTTTATCATTTGAATATAGGTTATTTTCCTGTTGGAACTTATACTTATAATGCAAATGTAGAAATTGGGAAAAAAATATATAAAAAAACAGGAAAATTTACAGTCCTATCTGTAAACATAGAATCAAAAAATACAAATGCAAATCATAAAATTTTATATCAACTGGCAGAAAATCACAAAGGAAAAATGTTTCAAAAAACAGAATTAGAAAATTTAAAAGCAGAAATAGAAAAAAATAAAAATCTTGTGGCAATTGCTTACTCAGAAAAAAGTTTACAAGATTTAATATATTTAAAATGGATATTTTTTATTGTATTAATTATAATATCTACTGAATGGTTTCTAAGAAAATATCTCGGAACTTA
>JAOZVH010000247.1 GCA_029938235.1 Bacteroidales bacterium | reverse complement strand
TCAACACCTCCGAATCTCCAATTTTTCGAATCAAACATTTGAGGTTAAAAAAAAACCTCCAATGTTAAAAAATAAAAAAAACAACATTGGAGGTTTTTTTTTAAACCTCAAATGTTTCAACAGAAAAAAACAACATTGGAGGTTTTTTTTTAACCTCAAATGTTTCAACAGAAAAAAACAACATTGGAGGTTTTTTTTTAACCTCAAATGTTTCAACACCTCCGAATCTCCAATTTTTCGAATCAAACATTTGAGGTTAAAAAAAAAACCTCCAATGTTAAAAAATAAAAAAAACAACATTGGACGTTTTTTTTTTAACACCAATGTTTCGACAGTTAAAAAAATTTTTTTTCAAAAAATCGTAAAAAAATTTTTTTTTTAATTTTTTTTTAATTATATTTACATAAAAAATTTGCTGTTTTATGCCCAATTATGGAAAAATTTTTATTTTAAATGTTTTGTTGCTGCGGTTGGACGCTTTAGGCTCGCTCAACCTTGAACAAAACATTTAAAATAAAAATTATATTTTAGCTCACAAAATGATGGATATACTTATAAAACTAGAATAAAACGAAATCCCAAGCTGTAGTAGCTGATGTAGTCTGTGCTGCTGTAACGGACAGAAGAGCGACAATAACGAGCGTCGTCATCCCAACTACCGCCGCAACAAACACGGTACGAGCTATTACCAGTAGTCCAAGCACTACCATCTGTAGGAGCTCCTTCATAATTACTATGCCATTTATCTTCTACCCATTCCCAAACATTTCCACTCATATCATAAATTCCTAATTCATTAGATTTTTTGTTTCCTACACTATGCGTATTACTTCCTGAATTTCCCGAATACCAAGCTACTTCATCTATATTACTACTTCCAGAATATTTATATCCTCTACTTTTATTTCCACCTCTTGCGGCATATTGCCATTCTGCTTCTGTCGGTAATCTACAGTTTTTTCCTGTTTCTTTTGAGAGCCATTTCACATAAGCCTTAGCATCATTCCAGCTTACATGAATTACAGGATGATTATATTCACTATTAGATCTTCTATTTCCTGCAACATCACATCTCCAATTTACTCCATTTTCTTCTTGCCAATTATTATTTTTATAAACCCAAGATTTACCTTTTTTATCAGCATCTGTTTTATAAGAAGTTTTATCAATAAAAATTTTAAACTCTTTTACAGTTACTTCATATTTTCCCATATAAAAATCAGAAACTCTTACTGTGTGAATGGGTTTTTCATCACTATTTTCATTACTACCCATTTGAAATGTACCTCCTTTTACGAATACCATATTATTAGGTATATCTCTTTCTTCAGGCTCAGGTTTAAATTTATATCCTTTTTTATTTATTCCCACGATTTTAAAATCGTTTACTGACCTATTATTTTTTCTAAAAGCAATACGAATCTCTAAATTTACATTTTGTTGGTTTATGGTTCTGTCGAGGAAAAAACCGGATACTTTTTTTTCTACATAAACATTCACATAATACCTATTTCCTTGATGCCTTTTTATTTCACCGAGCATAATATTTTGTTCGTCTATTTTAGTTGTCATTCCTCCTGTTGGATACCATATTTCTAAGTAATCTATATACTCGCTAATTTTTAGCATATCGCTTGTATTTTGTTCTGGGTCTAAATCATTATAAACATATACACTTTTATTTTCGAAAAGTTTAAAAAAGTCTTTCTTAAAATAGAACAGATCTTCTTCGGGACTATTAATATCACCAATTAATCCTGCATAATTTGTGTATTCAGAAATGATATTTGTACATTCTTCACTTATCTTTATTGTTTGAAAAGTATTGAAATTTTGACCTCTGATGCTCAAACTATATAATATTATCAAAAATATTATCAAAAATTTTTTCATAATTTTTTAAAATTTAAATTCTTTTTACATTGCTAATTAACCAACCAGAATTAATATCATTTCTACTAAATTCTTCTATGCTTATTATCCAGTTCTTAATGTCTAAAATTTCATATTTTACTTTCGTAACATATTTAAATTTTAAATTTTTCTTATATATTTCGAAAGCAAAAATTGATAAAATATCTATTTTTTCAAAATCAAATACTTTCTCAAATTTAGGCTTCTGGAATATTCTTAGCAAACTCATAAAATTTGTTTCGTGACTGTTTGGGGGAATATGAACAATTTTATTATTCTTAACTTTTGGAATTTCAAGGAAATTCGCTTTTACATTTATAATTTTCCAAAACATAACATTTTTTTCATTTACTTTTCTTTGTAAAATTAAAGTTGCTTTATTTAATTTACCTTTGTAAATAACTTCACAATCTGCGTAAGCAAATAATTTGTTTGTATATTTACCTATATACATTTGTTTTTTTTGCTTGCAAACTTCTTCAATAAATTCATCTCTTAGAATGCTATAATCTGTTGGAATACTGTCGCTATTTATTAGCCTTTTGTCTAATCTATTAAACAACAGCTTAATATATGTTTTCCTGTCAATTTTTCCTCTAAAAAGACTATCTATGTTTTTATTGTCAAAAGTCTTTTTATAATTAAATCGCTCGATAAATTGAGCTAAAAGTTTCACTTGTGTAATCATTTCCACACTTGGCTCTTCCCTACCATTTTCATTTACTATAATTTGCGAAGAAATTAAATTTGGTAAGAAAAGACTAATAATAATTAGTATTTTTTTCATAATTTCAATTTTATCATTTTTTTGTTTCAGTTACTTTTACATCTCCGAGTAAAATTACCCATCGTTTTTTTTTAAAAAACGGGTCTTCTCTTAATTCTAATGTAATATCTATGGTTTTTTGTGTTTTATCTTCATATGAAAGATTATCACCGTAAAAACCTTCGAATTTTTGAAAAATAAAAGCTGTCGCATAATATTTTCCGTCTGCTCCCTTTTGAAAATCACTAATATATGCGAGGTCGTAAAAAGAAATTTTCACTTTACTGTATGGCAAACTTTTCAAACGCATAAAATAGGTTTCCATAGGAAAAGTATTTACAGAAACTCTTCCATTTCTTAAACTTGAAACTTGCATTTTTGCATCTGGAATAAATAATTTCAAAGCTGTTTCTATAGACTTTTTTTTCTTAATACTGCTGTATTTTTTATCTCCAATGATTTTAATGCAAGTTTCTAATTCAGAGATTTTATCTCTTGTCGTT
Source organism: Bacteroidales bacterium (assembly GCA_029938235.1). Classification (GTDB taxonomy): domain Bacteria; phylum Bacteroidota; class Bacteroidia; order Bacteroidales; family 4572-128; genus 4572-128. The sequence continues at coordinate 1,697 of JAOZVH010000247.1, read as the reverse complement.
TGCTTAAAAGCTTTTAACTCTTCATCAGTCAGCTCAAACTCTTCTACCACATTCAAATTTTTATTTTGTGCATTTAAATTTTCTATGCTAAATGCACATAAAAAACTTAATATTATTACAAACTTGGTAATTTTTAAATTACCAAATTTCTTGCACTGCAATTTGCTGATATTTTTTTCCATCACTTGAAATTTTAGATTTGTTTTCTATTAAATTAATTGATTTAATTTTATCTGCATGTAAAAATATCCTATCGAGAAAATCTTCTACTGTTTTCATATCTGTCATTATTTTCCCAACAAAAATATCTACTCTGGCATTTTTTTTAAAATATTTATAATAATTATCTAATAATAAAATTCTTTCGCTTTCGCTGATATTATTATCTGATAAATCATTTAAATATTTATTTATGTCTGTATATTTGGGTTCATTTGGTATGGGCGGATGAGGCTTAGAAACAAGATTTAAATCAAATTGTAAAGTTTGAACTTTATTTTGATTTATCCGAATAACTCTATTTCTTGTATCAATTAACAAATTTTCCCATGATAAAGAATTAGAATAATTTACTGCATAAACAAGTGCCTTACGAAACTCGTCAGTAAAATAGCTTCCTTTTTTCTCATGAACATAAGAATATTCGCCTCTTTTACTGCTTGAAACAATAATATCTCCCTTAGGTTTCAAGAATAAATTTTTGTAGATTTTATTCTTTTTATCTTTATTTTCTTCAACAACAAGCAAATTTTTATTAACTTCTTTAGCTTTATCAATAATATTATTACAACAATCCCCCATAGTTATACATAATCTTGCTCCTTTTTTTTTGAGTTTTTTATGCATCATAAAAAGCGGATATTTTACTGTATTAAAATCCATTATAGGATATTTATCATTGTAATTTTTTTTATTAAAACCGTGTCCAGTATAATAAAAAAAAATAATATCATTTTCATTAGCTTTTAATTCTTTAATGAATTGTTCCAAATTTTCAAAATTAAAACTTCCGCTGGAAATTATTTTTAAAGATATTTCATATCTTATTGCTTTTGCAATGGTGTTCATTTCTGCTATCATCATCATTTGGTCCATTTCACAGCTTTTGCCAATATTAGCATCTTCTGTATTTGACACAATAATTGCGTGCATTGTTTGTGCAGAAATATGGAAATTTATTCCAAAAATTAAAAATATTGTAATGATTTTATTTATCATTTTAATTCGTATTAATTTTTTTTTCAAAAATAATTAAAAAAAAAAAAATTGAAATAATTAAAAATTTTGATTAAATTTGAAAAAATTTTTTTTGAAAAAAATAAAAATTATGAAAAATATAGTTTTAGATGTAAAAGAAATTGAAAATAGTTTTGTTGTTACAATTAATAAAAAAGAATTAAATGCAGAATATATTTTGGGTTTTTTAAATTGGCTACAATTTGTAGCATACAAGCAAGATGGAAAAAACAATTTTTCTACAGAAAAAAAAAACGAGAAACTAAAAAAACAAAGAATTTGGAATTATTCAGGTTCTGTTATTCTTAATAAGCATTTTATAATATTAATTTGAGAGATTTTGCATATGAATAAAATTGGAATTGAAATGTTTTTTAATTTCAAAATAAAAAAAAATTTTCAAAATTCGTCCAAAATTTCAACATTTTTTAATTTCAAAATAAAAAAAAATTTTTCAAAAA
>JAOZVH010000056.1:9210-16972 GCA_029938235.1 Bacteroidales bacterium | reverse complement strand
CGTGCTAATTTGTGTTGCAAAGATAAATACAATTTTCTTATTTGCAAATTTTTTTGCATTTATTTTAAAAAATTTTTAATTTTTAAAATTCGTAAAAAAAATGCTGTTTTTGGATTTTTTTTTTAATAATAATTTAAAATCATTAAAATTTTGGCATTTTTTGGAAAAATTTTTTTTGATAATTTTATGAAAAAATTTTTTTAAATTATAAAAATTCGTAAAAAAATGTCGTTTTTTTTGAAAAAAATATTTTTTATTTTAAATAAATCATTAAAAAATTGACGTTTTTTAGGAAATTATTTTTGTAAATTCGTAAAATTTTCGGCGTTTTTTGGGAAGAAGTTATTTTCAATAAATTTTTTCAATTTTACAAACACAAAAAATGCTAATTTTTTGTGTTTGTAAAATTGAAAAAATTTTTTATTTCAAAATTAAAAAATGTTAAAATTTTGGGCAATTTTTGAAAAATATTTTTATAATAAAAAAAATCATTTGAAACTTAGTTTCTGTTACAAGCATTTAAGTCTTTAAATGCAATTTTCAAACGCTCTACCATTTCTTTTTCACTTTCTCTTAGCCAAGTTCTTGGGTCATATTTTTTCTTATTTGGCTTATCATCTCCTTCTGGGTTTCCTATTTGTGTTTGTAAATAATTTTTATTTTTTTCATAAAAATTTCTTACTCCTTTCCAACTTGCCCATTGAGTGTCAGTGTCTATGTTCATTTTTATTACTCCATAAGAAATTGCTTCTTTAATTTCTTCTTTTTTAGAACCAGAACCACCATGAAAAACTAAATCAACAGGAAAGCTTTTTATGTTTAATTTCTCTGCAATATATTCCTGAGAATTTAATAAAATTTTTGGTTGTAATTTTACATTTCCCGGTTTATAAACACCGTGAACATTTCCAAAAGAAGCTGCAATTGTAAAATTATCACTAATTTTAATTAGCTCTTTATAAGCATAAAAAACTTCTTCCTTCTGAGTGTAAAGAAGTGAATTATCTATACCTGTATTATCTACACCGTCTTCTTCGCCTCCTGTTATTCCCAGCTCAATTTCAAGGGACATATTTATTTTATCCATACGAGACAAATATTTTTTGCAAATTCCTATATTTTCCTCCAGCACTTCTTCTGATAAGTCAAGCATATGAGACGAAAATAAAGGTCTTTTATGGATTTTAAAATATTTTTCTCCTTCGTTAAGCATACCATCTATCCAGGGAAGTAATTTTTTCGAAGCGTGGTCTGTGTGTAAAATTACCGCCACTCCATATAATTTTGCCATTTGATGTATATGTTTTGCTCCGGAAATCGCTCCATAAATAGATGCTTCTAAATTTTCATTGGACAAAGATTTGCCTGCAAAAAAAGATGCTCCACCACTGGAAAACTGTATTATTACAGGAGAATTTATTAATCTTGCTGATTCCAAAACTGCATTAACAGAATTTGTTCCAACAACATTAACTGCAGGTAAAGCAAAATTATTTGCCTTAGCAAATTGAAAAACTTTTTTAATGTCTTTTCCGTAAAGAACACCGGGCTTTAAAAATTTAAAAATTCCTTTTGACATAATTTTTATTTTATATAATTCTTCAATTAAAAAAAAATATTTTATTTTAAAAAATATTTTTTTATTTGAGTGTTGAGATAATTTCTAAATTAACTGGATTATCAAAAAAAGAAATAGAAGAGTTATAAATTTATAATTTTGCTAAGCGCTCAATATTTATGGTAAATTTCAATTTTTTGTTATTACAAATAATATAATCAAATCTTTATAGATTTCATTTTTATGAAAAAATAATTTTTACCGTATAAAAATTGAGCAGATAATAAATTATTAAAATTTTTGGCGTTTTTTTTGAAAATTTTTTTTTAATTTAATTTTTAAAAATGTTAAAAATTTAGGCATTTTTTGGAAAAATTTTTTTATTAATTTTTTTGAAATTCTAAATTTCGCAGGAATTTTTCATATTTTATACGTTTTATAGCAGATTCTCTGAAAATTTCATTAAACTCTTTTTTACTTATTTTTTTCCAATCTTCTAAGTTTTTTTCAAAAAAAACTTTTTTTGGCTGGAAAAAATCTTCTTCATTTGGAATACTTTTTTTATTAAAAGGACAAAGATCTTGACAAATATCACAAGCAAAAACATTTAATTTTTCTTGTAAATTTTCATTTATTTTCCCTTTGAATTCCACAGTCAAATATGAAATACATTTATTTGCATTTATTACAAATTCTTTTTCTATGGCTCCGGTGGGACAAGCATCCACACAAATTCTACAAGTTCCACAATAATTTTTTGAAATTTCATTATTATAATTTAATTCTAAATCAATAATTAGTTCTCCAAGAAAAAAAAACGAACCATTATGAAAATTAATTAAATTAGCATTTTTTCCAATCCAACCTATACCAGATAATTTTGCCCATTTTCTCTCCAGAACAGGAGCAGAATCAACGAAAATTCTTCCATTTACTTCACCAATATTTTTTTTTATAAAATCCATTAATTTTTTTAACTTTTTTTTCATTAAAATATGGTAATCTTTTCCATAAGCAAATTTAGAAATACTGATATTTTTTATTTCTTTTTGAGGGAAATAATTTTGAGAAACAGAAATTACTGATTTAGCATTATTTACCATTAAACAAGGATTTAATCTTTTATCAAAATTTCTTTCCATAAAAGACATTTCACCATTTTTTTTGCTTTTTAACCAATTTTCGAGATTTTCTGCTTCTTCTTCTAAAAATCTTGCCTTAGAAATTCCACAAGCAGAAAAACCTAAACGAAAAGCCTCATCTATAATTAATTTTGTATATTTTTCTTTCATAATTTATACTTATAAGAAACAACTTTAAAAAATCTTAATTCGCCCTCCGGACAAGGATTATCTATAGCTGATTTTATTCTTTTTGTGTCAAAATAACCAATAAGAATTACATTTTTATCACTTTCAATTTTGCTTTTTATTTTAAAACAAACAGGAATTTTCCCTTTTTTTTTTGTCGTAATATAACCTCCATTATAGCAATAGCAAGAAATTAATTTTAAACTTCCTTTTGCACTTTCAAAATGTCCTTTCAATGTGTCCAAAAACAATGGCATTTCTTTTTTTGTTATTGTTTTGTTTTGTGAAACACAAGAAAAAATAATGAAAATTAATAAAATTAAATAACAAAAATTCTCAATTTTTTTCATATTTTATATTTTTTTCAAATATAATATATTTAATTTTTTATGAAATTTTCTATTTTTATAGAAAAAATACTTTTTTTTGTAAAAATTTTTTTTTATGAAAAAATACGAAAAAATAAAGTTTAAAATATTATTGCCCGGAAGCATTGTATTTTCAATTATAATTACTTTATTTATTTGGGGAATATTTGATTTGCAAGAGTATAATTTTTATAGTTATGAAAATGCAAAAATAGAAAATGCAAAAAAAACATTTAATCTTTTTCTCGCTGATGAAAAAAATATTTTAAAATCAAATCTTTTATATATAGCAAAAGATAAAAAATTACAAACACTTTTTTTAAAAAAAGATAAAGAAGAATTAATAGATTATGGAATATCAATTTATGAAAAATTAAATTTAGAATTCCAAGTAACACATTTTTATTTTATAAATAAAAATGACACATGTTTTTTACGTTTGCATAACACACAAAGAGCCGGAGATAAAATAAATCGTTTTACTTATAAAAAAGCAAAAGAAAACAAAGAAATTTTTTCTGGAATAGAACTTGGAACTTATGGGACTTTTGCCCTAAGAATGGTTTATCCATGGATAGTAAACAATGAAATTATTGGTTATATTGAACTGGGGAAAGAAATAGAACATTTAACAAAAAAGTTAAAAGATGTTATTAATTCCGATTTTGTCTTTTTAATAGATAAAAAATTTTTAAAGAAAAAAAAATGGACAGAAGGTTTAAAAATGATAAAAAAAGAAAATTTTTTTAATTGGGAAGACTTTGAAAATTATGCAGTTATAGATAATACTTTTAAAAAATTTGATGAAATTAAAAATTTTTTAGATATGAAAAATGAAAAAATTTTTTCATTAGATACTATGTTTTTTCATATAAAAAGCACATCTTTATTAGATGTGCAAAATCAAAATGTTGGGAAAATTATTATTATAAATGACATTACTAAGAAAAAATTAAAAACTAATAATCTAATTATTAATCTAATAATTATAAGTTTTATAGTTATAATAATTCTTTTTATTTTTTTTTATTTTTTTATAGATAAAATAGAAAAATTTATAAATATAAAAATTTTTGTAGAAATAGAAAATAGGAAAAAAAAAGAAAAACTTTTAAAAGAATCAAATGAAGAATTTATTGCAATAAATGAAGAATATAAATCTCAAAATGAAGAGCTTATCATAAGTAAAGAAAAAATATTAAATAATGAAAAATTATTGATTAATTTGATACAAAATTATCCAAGTTCATTTATTTCTATAATAAAAAAAGATTTTAAAACAAAATTTGTATCAGGTAGAAGATTTAAAAAATTAAAAAATCCAGATTCTTTTAAGAATATTCATATAAAAAGAATTTTAAAAAAAGAATATAATATTTTAGAAAAAAAAATTATAGATGTTTTTAAAGGTAAAGAAATAGAATTTGAATCTCAAACAAAAAACAATTTATATTTTTTATATAAAATAGTTCCATTAAAAAATTCTTACGGAGAAATTAATCAAATATTAATAATTGCTGACAATATCACTAAAAAAAAAGAAAAGGAAAAAAAATTAATATCTCTCAATGAAAATTTAAAAATAACAAATGAAAAAATATTTTCAAGTATTAATTATGCAAAATCTATCCAAAATGCAATACTTCCAGATAAATTACATATAAAACAATTTCTATCAGAAAACTTTATTGTCTTTTTGCCAAAAGACATAGTTAGTGGGGATTTTTATTGGATAAAACAAATTGATAATAAGATTTTAATAGCTGTTGCAGATTGTACTGGACACGGTATTCCCGGAGCTTTTATGAGTATGATTGGAATTGCATACTTAAATGAAATTACTTCAAAAAGAAATTTTCATAAATCAAAAATGAAAGCTAATGAAATTTTAAATAGTTTGAGAAGACGATTAAAAGATGTTTTTTACGAAGGAAAAGATAAAAAAATAAAATCTGACGGTATGGATATGGCATTTTGTATTTTAAATCTCTATAATAAAAAAATGCAATACTCTGGTGCAAATATTCCTCTAATTTTAATGCGAAAAAACCATAAAGAAAAATATGAAATACAAAATTTTAAAAGTGATAAAATGCCAGTAGGTTATTTTCCAAAAGAAAAAGAATTTAAAAATAATGAAATTCAATTATTTACAGATGATATAATTTATCTGTTTTCAGATGGATTTCAAGATCAAATTGGTGGAGAGAAAAACAGAAAATTTATGAGTAAAAATTTAAGACATTTATTATTGAAAAATTGTGAAAAACCATCTTATGAGCAAAAAGAAATAATAGAAAATACTTTTTTCCAATGGAAAAAAGATAAAAAACAAATAGATGATATTTTAATTTTTTCTTTTAAAATTTTAGAAAAGTATGGAGAGGTAGAATTTTTTTAATTTATTATTTCAAATAAAAAATTTGAAATGCATTTTTTTTATCTAAATTATCTATATTTAGAAATAATATTTCCTACAGAAGCTAATGAATTTATTAAAAATTTTTGCACAATTTCTGTAAAAACTATGAAAATTATTAATCAAATGATTTTTTTTTTTTTAATTTGTGCTAAAAAATTATTTATTTTTGAATATGAAAGAATTAAAAAAAATTTTAACTTATATTATTCCTTATAGTTTTCAAGCTGGTTTAAACATATTTTTCAATGTTTTATCTGTAATATTTTCTCTATTTTCTGTTGTGATGATAATGCCTTTTCTTGGTATTTTATTTAAAAACCAAAATCTTATAACAGAAGTAAAAGATTTTCAATTTAATTTGGAATCAGCTCAGTATCATTTTAATTTTTACATAAGTAAAATTATAATTAACGAAGGAGAAGCAAAAGCACTTTTGTATGTTAGTTTATTTATGATTTTAATGACTTTTTGTAAAACTGGTTTCAGATATTTAGCACTTTTTTTTATGGCAGACATTAGAAATAATGTGATAAAAGATTTAAGAAATAATGTTTTTTATAAAATTTTAAAACTTCCTTTATCTTATTATTCAAGTAAAAAAAAGGGAGATATTATTGCACGTATGACTGTTGATGTTCAGGAAGTTGAGATGTCTATCATTTCATCTATGGAAATGATTTTGAGAGACCCTCTGACGATAATTATTTATATGTTTGCTTTAATTTTTATGAGTTTTAAATTAACTTTATTTGTTTTTATATTATTACCCCTAAGTGGAATTATTATAGGTAGAATAGGAAAAAATCTAAGAAAAGTATCTGATATTACACAAAAAAAATTTGGAATTTTAATTTTTTTAATAGAAGAAACTCTTACTGGTTTAAGAATAATTAAGGCTTTTAATGCTGAGAAAAAAGTAAAAAATAGATTTTCTTATGAAAACGAAAGCTACACTAATGTAATGATAAGAATGTTTAGAAGACGATATTTAGCAAGTCCTATGAGCGAATTTATGGGAACTATAGTTTTATTAATTTTAATGTATTATGGTGCATCTCTTGTTCTGGGAAATGATGAAAATTTAGTTGCTCAGGAATTAATAACTTACCTTGCGACTTTCTTTTTAATCATTGCTCCGGTAAAATCTTTTTCAACAACTTATTACAATGTTCAAAAAGGTCTTGCTTCCATAGACAGAATAAATTACATTTTAAATGCAGATACAAATATAAAAGAAAAAACAAATGCTAAAAATATAAACGATTTTTGTGAAAATATTTTTTATAAAGATCTTTCTTTTTCTTATACGGATAAAATTATTTTAAATAATATCAATTTAAAAATTGAAAAAGGTAAAACAATTGCAATAGTTGGTCAATCTGGTTCTGGAAAATCTACTTTGGTTGATCTATTGCCACGTTTTTATGATGTTTCGAAAGGAGATATTCTTATAGATGGTTTTTCAGTGAAAGATTATAAAATTACAGATTTAAGAAATTTGATTGGAAATGTAAATCAAGAGTCCATTTTATTTAATGATACAATTTATAATAATATTGCTTTTGGTTTAGAAAATGCAAAAAAAGAAGAAGTAATTGAAGCAGCAAAAGTTGCCAACGCTCATAATTTTATTATAGAAACAGAAAATTCTTATGAAACAAATATAGGAGACAGAGGAACAAAATTATCCGGAGGACAAAGACAAAGAATTAGCATTGCAAGAGCAGTTTTAAAAAACCCACCGATTTTAATACTTGACGAAGCAACTTCTTCATTAGATACAGAATCAGAAAGATTAGTGCAGGAAGCATTAATAAATTTAATGAAAAATAGAACCTCAATAGTAATTGCACATAGACTTTCTACGGTTGTACACGCTGATGAAATTTGTGTTTTAAAAGAAGGTAAAATTATAGAAAGAGGTAAACATAAAGATTTATTAAAAATAAATGGTATGTATAAAAAATTACATAATTTACAACTTTTTTCATAAAATGATAATTTTTTTTTCAAAAAAATGACGAAATTTTAATGATTTTAAATTATTTAAAAAAATTTTTTTTTCAAAAAAACGTCAAAATTTTAATGTTTTTAAATTATTTAA
>JAOZVH010000056.1:0-9110 GCA_029938235.1 Bacteroidales bacterium | reverse complement strand
AAAATTTTTTTTTCAAAAAAACGTCAAAATTTTAATGTTTTTAAATTATTTAAAAAATTTTTTTTTCAAAAAAACGTCAAAATTTTAATGTTTTTAAATTATTTAAAACCTTATGCATCAAGCGTCCACGCTTGATTTCGTAGATCAAGAGTGGACGCTTGACACATAATGGCATTTTTTTATTTTTTAAATTTACATAAAAAAAATTTTTTCAAAAAACGACTAAAATTTTAATATTTTAAAAAAAAACATTCGGTTCAAAAAAAATTTCCAATGTTTAAAAAAAAGTTTTTTTTCACTAAAAGATGATGATACCTTTCTATAAGCATTGGTAAATATTAATGATTTCATAAGAAATTATAAAATATCATAAACTTATAGTAAAGTAAGAGTAAGAAAAAAAAATAATTAAAAAAAAAATGAAAAAATGATGTTTTTATAAAAAAAAATATAATTTTAAATAAATTTTAATTAAAAAAAAATGAAAAAAATATATTTTAGTTTTACTTTTTTTGCAACATACATAATTTTTCTTGTTTCTTGTGGTGATGTTGATAAAAAAAGAGGTAAATACTCAGAAAAAGATTTTGATGATTTTCTGATTTCTTACGAGAAAGAAATAATTCCTTTAAATAAGGAAATTCAAGAAACAAATTTTCTTGCCAATGTTTCAGGTAAAGATGCTCATTATAAAAAAAGTGCAAAACTTGGAATAAAAATCACGAAATTATACTCAGATAAAAAAAAATTTGAAATGTTAAAATCTTTAAAAGAAAGTAATATTCTTAAAGATACTTTGAAAAAACGTCAGTTGGAAGTTCTTTACAATGAATACTATTTCCATCAAGTTGATAGAAATAGTATGGCTTCTATGGTAACAGGAATGAAAGAACTGGAAAAAAAATTTTCTGTTTATAGAACAGTGTTAGATAAAAAGAAACTTTCGTCTAATGAAATAGAAAAGATTTTATCTAATACTAAAAACAGTGAAAAATTAGAAAAAGTTTGGAAAGCAAGTAAAAAAGTCGGAGAGGAAGTTGCAGAAAATTTAATAAAACTTGTAAAAATGAGAAATAAAGCTGCAAGGTCTCTAAATTTTAAAAATTATTTCGAGATGCGTTTAATTTTGAGTGAGCAAAATCCTGAGGAAATAGAGACAATTTATGAAGAATTGGATTTACTTACCGGAAGACCTTATGCAGAATTAAAATATGACATGGATGATTATTTCTCAGAATATTATAATATTCCTGTTAAAGCGCTAAGACCTTGGCATTATCAAAATCGTTTTTTTCAAGAAGCACCGAATATTTATAAAGTAGATTTTGATAAATATTTTCATAAAAAAGATATTGTTAATTTATCTGAAATATTTTTTGAAAGTATAAAATTAGAAATTGACGATATTGTTAGTAATAGCGATTTGTTTGAAGAAGAAGGAAAAACCGAAATGGCTTTTACCAGAGATATAAATAGAAATGGTGATGTAAGGATACTTGCAAATATTAGAGATAATTCCAATTCTATGCAAACTATGCTTTATGAAAGTGGTTTTGCAATTTATTTGAAAAATATTGACAAAAATCTTCCTTATACTTTAAAAGAACCTGCACATTTTTTAATTAATGATGCTGTTGCTGTTTTGTTTTCTCGCATGGCAAACTCTCCAAATTGGTTAAAAAATATCCTTAACATAGACAAAGAAGAAATTAATAAGATTTCAAAAGAATGTTTTAAGAAATTGCGTTTAGAAAAATTTGTTTTCAGTCGTTTTGCACAAGTTATGTATCATTTCGAAAAAGATTTATATGCAAATCCAGATGCAGATATAAATAAACATTGGTGGGATCTTGTGGAAAAATACCAATTAATTAAACGTCCGGATAATAGAGATCTTCCGGATTGGGCCTCTAAAATTCATTTAATTACACAGCCATGTCAATATCATAATTATATGCTTGGTGAGTTATTAGCTTCTCAGTTTGAAAATTATTTAAAAAAAAATAGAATCGTAAAAGATAAAAATTTCGTTGGAAATACTAAAGTTGGTGAATATTTTCAAAATCATATTTTCAGATATGGAAACTTTTATCAATGGAACGAATTAATAGAAAGAGCAACTGGTGAAAAACTTTCTGCCGACCATTTCAAAAATCAATTTATTGGTATAAAATAATTTTTTTTTTTATAAAATTTTAAAACCATGATTTTATCGTGGTTTTTTTTATAAAAAAAAATTTTTTAAAATTTTATTTTAGTTTTTTCGTTTATTAATTATAAAAAAATTTTTTTATAAAATGACAAAAAAAAAAATTATTCTATTTTTGACGATATTTTTTTGTATATTTTTCAATATTTACTCTCAAAAAAAATATGCTATAATTTATGGAAAAATTACAGACGAAAATAAAAATCCAATATCCGGAGTAAATATTTCTATGATAGGCTATCCTTATGGAGTTGTAAGCGATGAAAATGGTAATTACGAATTAAAAATTATTGCGAATAATAAGATAAAAATTGCTTTTACTTATATTGGTTTCGAAAAAAAAGCAATTTTGATAAAAGCAAAAGAAGGAAAACGTCTCGAATATAATGAAGAATTAAAAGAAGAAATTAATGAATTAGAAGGAATTATAATAACTTCTGGTAAAAATTATATAGAAATTGAACGGATAGATCCAAAAATTATAAATTTTATTCCGAGTGCTTCCGGAGATTTTTTAGTCGTTTTGAAAACTTTTGAAGGAGTCTCTTCTAATAATGAGTTGAGTTCGCAATACAGTGTCAGAGGGGGAAATTTTGATGAAAATTTAATTTATGTAAATGACATAGAAATTTATCGTCCAATGTTAATACGCTCTGGACAGCAAGAAGGATTGAGTTTTATAAATACTGATATGGTTTCATCTATTTTATTTTCTTCCGGAGGTTTTGACGCAAAATATGGAGATAAAATGTCTTCTGTTTTGGATATAAAATATAAAAAACCTTCTGAATTGGAAGGAGCAGTAACGGCAAGTATGCTTGGAGGTTCTGTTTTTTTGGGTGATAGAATTAATAATTTTACTTATATAACAAGTTTTCGTTATAAGACTTCTAAATATTTGTTAAATTCTCTGGAAACAGATGGAAGTTATCAGCCAAATTTTAGAGATTTTCAAACTTATTTAACTTATAAATTAAATGAAAAATTAGATTTTGATTTTTTATTTAATTATTCTTCTAATTCTTACAAATTTGTTCCGGAAGATAGGAATACAAGTTTTGGAACTATGAATAATGCTCTTGGTTTTAGAGTTTATTTTGACGGACAAGAATTGGACGAGTTTAAAACAAATGTATCAGCTTTTTCTATGAATTACAAAATAATAGAAGATTTAAATTTGAAATTTATTTTATCTACAACACAAACAAACGAAAAAGAAAATTTTGATATTTTAGGACAATATTTTTTGAACGAATTAGATAAAGAAATTGGTTCAGATAATCTCGGAGACAGTACTTTGAATTTAGGAATAGGTTCTTTTTTAAATCATGCAAGAAATAGTTTTTCCGCAAAAATTTATAATATCGCTCATAAAGGATATTTTAAAAAAGATGAAAATTTCTTCAGATGGGGAATAAAATTTCAAAAAGAAATTATAGAAGATAAAATTAACGAATGGAAATTATTAGATTCTGCTGGTTATTCTATGCCTTTTTCTGACCAAGAAGTTTTTTTAAAAGAGAGTTCTAATGAAAAAAATAATTTGAATAGTAATCGTCTAAGTATGTATTTTCAAGACACTTATAAATTTCCAATGGACAGTGTTTTTTTAAAATTGACTGCTGGTTTAAGAGCAAATTATTGGGATTTTAATGATCAATTTATTGTCAGTCCGCGTACGGCGATAACATTTGTGCCAAATTGGAAAAAAGATATTTTGTTTAGATTTTCTTTTGGTTTTTATCACCAACCTGCATTTTATAAAGAACTAAAAAATCTCGCCGGAGAAATTCAAAAAAATATCAAAGCTCAGCAATCGGTTCATTTTGTTTTAACTTTTGAAAAAAACTTCAAATTTTGGGATAGACCTTTCAAATTAAAAACGTCTATTTATCATAAAATTTTGAACGATATAATTCCTTATGAAATTGATAATGTAAGAATTAGGTATTATGGAGAAAATAATTCTAAGGCTTACATAACTGGTTTAGATTTTAAAATTAATGGAGAATTTGTTCATGGTATTGATTCTTGGTTTAGTTTATCTTTGATGAATGCCATAGAAAATATTTCTGGCGATAATTTAGGTTATATTCCCATGCCAAGCGACCAAATTTTAAATATGGGTTTATTTTTTCAGGATTACATTCCAAATAATCATTCATATAAAATGCACTTAAATCTTGTTTTTGCAACAGGTTTACCTTTTGAACCGCCAAATATAAAATCTTATGATTTGAGAATGCCATCTTATAAGAGAGTAGATATGGGTTTTTCTAAAATTTTAAAATCGGAAATAGATGTTTTTTCTAAAAAAAATCCTTTTCGTTTTATAAAAAGTATATGGATAACTGCGGAAGTTTTTAATTTATTAGATATAAAAAATACTGTTTCTTACGATTGGATAAAAGTTGTTCCAAGTGCAACTAATCCAAATCCAAATTTTCCAGACCAATTTGCCGTACCAAATTATCTGACAAAAAGAAGAGTTAATTTAAAATTAAGATTTGATTTTTAAATTATTAAAAAAAACAGCGTTTTTTGGATTTTGTAAAAATTGAAAATTTTGGGCGTTTTTTTGAAAAAAAAATTTTTGAAAATTGAATTTTAAAAATTCGTAAAATATTGCCGTTTTTTGGAAAAAATTTTTTTTTAATAAAATTCATAAAATTTTGATGTTTTTTGGAAAAAATTTTTTTCATAAAACCATTAAAATTTTGATTAGATTTTGGAAAAACTTTTTAATTCAGTATTAAATGAATTTTCAAGCATAATTATTTAAAATAAAAATATAAAATTATAAGAATAATTAATGAAACAAACTGAATAAAAAGAGAAATAATTTCTATTTTAATATTAATTGATGCTTTTTCTTTTTTTATAATAATTTCTTTGAAAAAATTTAAAGATATTTCATTGTCTTCTATTTTTTTAAAATAACCACCTTCCTTAAAATGATATGCTGTTTTACAGTCTTTTTCAATTAAAAAAGTATCTTTATTAGAAACAATATAAAAATCAAATATTGCTCTATTGACGTAATCTAAACAAGTAATGTTATCTGTAAAATACAAAAGAGAAGGATAATCAGGAATAATTATCCTTAAATAATTATCAAAAAGAAGAGCATCTATTTTTTTATTTTTATTTTTACTATCTTTTTTAATTTCAATAGGAATACTATGATAAAGATTAGAAATATTTACAGTTTTGCTTTTTAAATTTTTTTTGAAAAAAGAATGTAAGAAAATAACAAATTTTGTTTTATTCTTATTTATTTCTTTTTTTATTAAATTTGCTTTTTTTGAAAAAATATCTTTTTGTTCTATAGTTAATTCTATTATTTCGAAATAAGAAGTATCTATTTCTATAATTTCATAAAAAAAATTTATATTTATGTTAGCACTATTTTTTTTAAAAGATTGAATTTTAAAAATTTCGTTTTTATAAATATATGTTTCTTCATTTTTAAATTTAAATTCAAAATTTTTTACAAATTTTATAAAATTATCTTTAGCACTTATTTTATTCAAAAAAATAAATAAAAAGATAACAAAAATAAATTTTTTATTCATAATCTTCTTTATATATTAATATTTCTTTATTTTTATATTTTAAATATATCTCAAATTTTAGTGGCACTTTTTCTGTTGTATAACTATCCATTGAATCAGTTTTATCTATTATAAAATTTTGCTCAAAATATATTTCATCTTTTGAAGCATCATAATCAAGTATTATAAATTCATTCTTATTATTATCATTTGTTTTTAAATATTTCTCTTTTCCTTTTACTAATATTTTCAGTAAAAAATTTCCATTTTTCAAATTTTGTATAAAGAAATCTTTGAAATCTGAATCACTATTGTTAAATATATTTTCTTTCTTTTTTTTATCTCCTCTTGAAGAGAAATATATTTTCACTGTTTCTTCGAAATTTTTGTCAAAAAATATTTTTTTATTTTTATCATTTTTTAAGATAATTTTTGTTAGCTTAAAAAATACATTACCATTATTTTGAATTGTTTTTATATAAGAATTTTCTTTTTCAAATTTTTCTTTTTCCTCTTTTTCAAATTTTTCTTTTTCCTCTTTTTTCTCTTTTTCTTTTTCTTCTTCAAAAGAAGATATTCTTGAACGATTATCTTCCGATATTTGAGATTGGTAATTTATATTTTTAGAGTTTTCCTCTATATTTTCAGAGTTTTCCTTTGTATTTTCAGAGTTTTGGTTTATTTGCTCATCTTTATTTTTTTCAATTTTTTTCTTGTTTTTTTTTGTGACAGAAGGAGTTTTCGAAGATATTTTTTTCAAAAAAATATCTTTTGGTTTTTTCTTAGCTTGAATTATCCATTCTATTTTCTTGCTTTTATAACCTTTACAGCTTATATTTAATGTTAATTTTTTACCTTTATCAGCTCCATAAGGGAAAATACTATCTATTTTTATAAAATCTAGACCAGTTTCATTTTTAAATGTACCAATAGTTCCATTCGGAAGTTTGCATTTAATAATAGAATTTTCACTAATTGTTTTATTACTATTTACATCAATTATTTTGAATGTTTGTGAAAATGAAATTTTCAACATTGTAACAAATACAATTACTAATAACAATTTTGCATTAAACTTTTTCATAAAAAAAATAAAAATTTTACAAATGTAATTAAAATTTTTGATTTAAAAAAAATAATTTGTCGTTTTTCAAAAAAAAATAATTTTTAATTTTTAATTTTTAATTTAAAAATATTAAAATTTTGGACGATTTTTGAAAAAAAATTTTTTTTATTTTGAAATAAAAAAATATTAAAATTTTCACGATTTTTGAAAAAAAATTTTTTTCATTTCAAATTTTAAAAATGTTGAAATTTTGGGCGTTTTTTGAAAAAAAAATTTTTTTAATTTTGAAATTAAAAAACATTAAAATTTTGGACGATTTTTTGAAAAAAAATTTTTTTCATTTGAAATTAAAAAATGTTGAAATTTTGGACGATTTTTTGAAAAAATATTTTTTTAATTTAAATTTAAAAAATATTAAAATTTTTGTCGTTTTTTAATTTTTTTTCTTATATTTGTTTTTTTCATATAAAAAAATATGAATGGTAATTCATATTTTTTTTGAATAATTAAAAATCTAAAATAAGTAATAATGATACGTCTAAAAAGTATAAATATTAAGGGATTTAAAGACCCAACATACGAGAAAGAACTGATTTTCTCAACAGAACCAATTAGTGTTATTTATGGAGAGAATGGTTCAGGTAAGACGACTTTGTTAAAAATATTATTTGCTGTTCTAAGCAAAGATAGTAAAATACTACAACATGAAAATGTCCAACAAGTTCATATAGTGTATTATAGCGACAGTAATAAAAAGGAGTTAATTGTTATGCGAGATGATAATAATAATAATAATATTGATTGGAGTGATAATTTAGAATTATATAATTCGAGTTCCATACTTTTTGGTGTTCACAGAGGAGTAATACCAGAACTGAGTATGAATTTGCATACAGATAAAAATAGATTATTTATGCTAATTGAGGAACTTATACAAATCATTATAAACCCTAAATACAGAATGTCACCAAAATATAGAGACGAAATTTTGTTTTTTAGGGAAAGAGCCATGAGAAGACAAAATAAAATAGACTACGATGAATTGTTTCATCTATTAAATAAGATAAAACATCGTCCTGAATTACGCCGTAATTATGAAATAATAGAACGAATAAATATGATTAGCAAAGAGATTGAATATTTTGCTTTTAATAGAACATATCAAAATGAAAAAAGTAGCTTTTTAAGAAAACTCAATAGCCAAGCACACTTATCAACAGATTTTGTTAAAATTAAAGATATCCAGAATGCAATTGTTACAGAATATAATAATGGTCAAACCATTATATCAAGAAAAATTCAAAGTGCATTTTTTGAAACAATTGAAAAAGCGGTTGAAATTGATGAAAAAGATGAAGAATTTTTACTTCCTGACAATTTTGAAGAACGGATTGAAGCAAATAAAGATTTCATATTAAAGGCAATACCAAAAGAAAATTCATCATTAACAAAACGTATTAAAAAATACTTGAAGACAAAAGATAGTCGTTTGACAGAAAATAGCAAAATTTTCAGGTCAATGCTTCTAAATATTATAGAAAGTGCAGAAGAACCAAATCCCACACTTGAAGCAATCAGCAAATTAATAGAGATATTTAACGAACATTTATATAATGGCAAGAAATTAATTGTAGATGAGGAAAAAGCATATATTAAATTAAAAAACAAAAAATTCCACGAATTAAGCGAACTTTCAAGTGGTGAACGTAATTTATTAAGCATTTTGACTTTATTCCTTATTATTGGGAATGAGCGAATTTTTTTAATGATTGATGAACCTGAAATTTCTTTTAATATGAAATGGCAAAGAGATTTTCTTCCATTATTAAGTCGTTTAAACTCAAAAGCTCAAATTATTGTAGCATCACATAGTCCGTCAATAGCACATAATAATTCTAAATATTTAATTGAACTGAAATGAAATACGATTTATACGAATTGTTAGGTATAGCAATACAAACAAATACACCTTTCGTTTTAGTTGAGGGGAAAGACGACCCGCAGGTTTTTTACCGTATTGCAAAAAAAGCAGATAAAGAAGTTGATATTTATCCAATTAATACAATTGAAGAATATGCATCAGGCTGTGAAAATGTAATAAAGGCTTTACATAGATTACAACCAAAATTTGAAGAAAGAGATGAAAATATAAACAGGATATTAGGCATTATTGATAGAGATGTAAGACCATATCGTTCTTTGACATCAGATGAAATTGATTTCAGAACATTAAAAGGATTATTTGTGTTGAAATATTACTCAATTGAGACCTATTTTGCTA
>JAOZVH010000246.1 GCA_029938235.1 Bacteroidales bacterium | reverse complement strand
TACGATTTTTTAATAATTTTTCAAAAAAATATTTTTCAAAAAAATGCCAATTTTTTATAGATTTCTAATAATTTCAAAAAAAAATTCCCAAAAAACGCCATTTTTTTACGATTTTTTAATAATTTTTCAAAAAAATATTTTTCAAAAAACGCCATTTTTTTACGATTTTTTAATAATTTTTCAAAAAAATATTTTTCAAAAAAATGCCAATTTTTATAGGTTTTTTTAATTAAAAAAATTCAAATGCAACGGTTTTTTATATTTTTTAAAATAAATATTTGTTTTTATATATTTTTTTGTAAATTGTTAATTTTCAATTATTAATTTATTTATTATGAAAACAAAATTTATTTTCTTTTTATTCACAATTTTAATCTTCAATTTTCCTTTACAATCTCAGGAAATAATATTAGAAGAATTAAGTCCAAATTTCTTTAAAAAAGTTTTAAAGAAATCTAATAAAACAAAAGAATTTAAAATTTCTAATGAATTTTTAGATTTAGAATTACCTACATTTGTAGATAATAGTGAATTTTCTTGTTTCCGACCGATTTTTAGTCAAGTTGCTTTAGAATGCGGACAATCTGCTGGTGAAGCTTATGTATTTACTTATGAAATTAACCGTCTAAGAAATTTATCTTCGCAAGTTTCTGATAATCAATATCCAACTCATTTCACTTGGAATTTTTTAAATGATAATAATGGTTGGAATTCCGGAGTAAGTTTTTTTGATACTTGGGAAATTATAAAAAAATGTGGCATTCCAAAACTTACAGATTTTGGAGAAAATTTAAGCGACGGAGGTTCTAATAAATGGATAACTGGCTATGAAAAATATCACCGTGCAATGACTAATAGAATAGATAAAACTTATCATATTCCTGTTTCTACGCAAGAAGGTTTAACAACTTTAAAACATTGGCTCTCACATCACGGCGAAAATTCTGACATTGGAGGAATTGCTTGTTTTTATGCAAAACATAATAGTGCAACTTATTTGTCTGATGTTGATGAATATGTAATTACATATTTCGGATATCCTGCAAATCATGCCATGACTATAATTGGTTATAATGATAGCATAAAATACGATTATAACGGAGACGGGCAATATACAAATGATATAGACATAAATAATGACGGTGAAGTAAATATGAAAGATTGGGAAATCGGAGCTTTGAGAATTGCAAACAGTTGGGGAACTTGGTGGGCAGATGGAGGATATTCTTATTTTATGTATAAAATGCTTGCCGACAAAGAAGAAGACGGAGGACTGTGGAATAACAGTGTTTATATTGTAAAGCCAAAATCTACAAGCGCTTTATTAACTATAAAGTTAGAAATGAAACATAACTCAAGAGAAAAAATAAAAGTTACAGCTGGAATTTCTAATAATTTAAACGATACTATTCCAAACAATATTATGGAATTTCCAATTTTTAACTATAATGGTGGAGACCAATTTATGCAAGGAGGAACAGAATTAGAAGAAAATAAATTTATTGAAATTGGCTTAGATATTACAGAAATATTAAATTATTTAGAGCCAAATGAAGAAGCAAGATTTTTTTTACAAGTGCAAGAAAATGATGAAAACAATGAAAGTACAGGTGAAATTTTGAACTTTTCAATAATTGATTATACAAATGATGGAGTAAATGAGATTGTTTATCAAGATGAAATAATTTTTAATGAAAATGGTATAACAACTTTATACTTAGATTCTTCTGTAGATTATCAAGATATTGAAATTGTAAATGATTATATTCCCAGCTTAACTTTGAACCAAAATTATTCTTATCAATTGGAAGCTTTCGGAGGAAAAGAACCATATACTTGGAGCATAGATAAAAATTATACGCAAAGTCAAAGCGAAAATATTTTTCAAGAAAATACAAATGGAATTTTATTAACAAATAGCAATAATAGTGAACTGATAATTCAAGAATTAGATTTTGATTTTCAATTTTATAATGAAAATTATGATAAGGTCTATATATCAAAAAACGGTTATTTGATGTTTGAATTGCAAGATTATCAATATCCTTATGCAATTAATGAAAACCTTGTTTTTGCAAACTTCCAAGAAATTGCTGCTTTTATGAGAAATTTAACTTTCGAAATAAATGACGGAATTTTTTATGAAAATTATGAAAATTATGCTTCTTTTTTATGGAAAGCAAAGCTTGGCGGAGAAAATGTTAATTTTAAAATTAATTTATATGAAAACGGTGAAATAGAATTTTTATTTGGTGATATGCCAAACGCATATTATTTTAAATCTGGAATTTCTGATGGAAACGGAGAAGATTATCAATTTACAAATTTTGAAAACTCTGGAAATTTAACTAATAAAAATATAAAATTTACACCAGATTTTTATACTCCAAAAAATATGAATATTTCTGAAGACGGTATATTTTCTGGAATTCCTACAGAAGAAGAATTTGCTGATATAACTTTTAAAGTGAAAGATGCAAATAATATCTCTTCGACAAAAGTTTTACAACTTACAACAACAGGAATTTTAATTGAATATAAAATTTCTGAAACTAATGAAAATGCAGAATTTGTTCTGAACAATGATATTGTAAAATTTGATATGAAAATCAAAAATTTAACAAATGAAACAGCAGAAAATGTAATTGTTAATTTAAGTTGTGAAAGTGATTATATTAATTTTTTGAACGATTTTGTTGAAGTTGGAAATATACAAACAAATGAAGAAATAATTATAGAAGAAGCTATTATGTTTTTAACAGATATAGAAAATGATAATTTTCAATTTACAATAAATTCTGAAATAAATTCAAGCATAGGAGATTATGAAATATTTTTAAATTTAAAAGTTTTAGCTCCAGATTTAGAAATCACAGAAACTATAATTGACGATGGAGATAATCAATCCATTGACCCAGAAGAAACTTGCGATATTAAATTGAATATCAAAAATATAGGTCATTATTTTGCTGAAAATATAGATGTTTTTTTAACCACAGAAGACTCTTTTTTGACAATTAATAATGCCACGAATAATATTGATATAATAAATGCAGATTCAAGCAAAATGATTACTTTTAATATAAGTGCTTCTGAAAATATACCTGTTAGACATATTGCAAAACTTGAAATAAATTTTTATTCTAATGAGAGTAATTATACAAAATCTGATAGTATATTTTTGATAATTGGACCATTTATAGAAGATTTCGAAACGAATAATTTTGATAATTTCTCTTGGAATTTAAATGGTGATGCTAATTGGACAATTGATGAAGATAGTGTTTTTCAAGGAAATTATTCCGCAAAATCCGGAGATATTAATGATAATGAAAGGTCTTATTTTTATATAAATTTAAACGTTTTAACAGATGGTGAAATAAGTTTTTATCGTAAAGTTTCTTGCGAAGAGCACGAGGAAGATAATTATGACTATATGCTTTTTATGATAGACGAAAATGAAATGGCAAGATGGGACGGTGAGCAAGATTGGGGAAAATTTACATTTCCTGTTTCTCAGGGTTATCATAATTTTCAGTGGATTTATTATAAAGACCATTCTGTGAGTTCCGGAGAAGATGCTGCTTGGGTAGATTATATTGTAATGCCAACTGTAGAAAATGCAAATCCGGTATTTGTAATTTCTCAGGACACCATAAATGTAGAAATGAGAACAAATGAAATTTTTAATGACACTTTAAGCTTATCAAATTTAGGCGGTGGACTTATTAAATATTCTATAAATTTATTCGAAACTGAAGAAGAAATTAATATTTCAAAAAATATAACTGGCTCTTATTTGAATTGTTCGGCAGAATATTTTAATGATGAAGGCGAAAATACAACTTGGGCTTTTGATGTTTTTAATAATTCTACAGATTCTGAATGGATAAAGGATATTTTCATTTCATTTCCAGAAGAAGTTACGGTAAATAATATGACTAATTTTGTCGGCGGTTCCGGAGGAAATTTAAATCATGATAGCATAACTGGAAATAATGTAACGATAAATTGGCACGGAGAAACTGAAGACGGTTGGGGAGTTCTAAAAAATGGAGAAACTGC
Organism: Bacteroidales bacterium; assembly: GCA_029938235.1. Taxonomy (GTDB): domain Bacteria; phylum Bacteroidota; class Bacteroidia; order Bacteroidales; family 4572-128; genus 4572-128. The sequence goes on along the minus strand of JAOZVH010000246.1, from coordinate 832 downwards.
AATTTCTGCGGTTAATGTAGAAATTAATGAAACAATTAGTAATTATATTGTTTTAGAATATGAATTGAGAGGAGATATTTACGGAGAAGAACCGCATATTTTACAAGATGAAATTATTCTAACAAATTCTAATTTACAAGAAATGCCAGTATGGATTTCTTTAAATGAAACTATGGGAGAACTTTATTTTCAAGAAAAAGACGATGTAATTTTAAGTTTTAACACAGAAAATTTAGAAGTTGGAGAATATTTTGCAAAAATTATTTTATTAAATAATTTTAATCAAGAATTTATTATTCCAATTTATTTGAAAATCTTGTCCCCTGTATTTTCAGAAGAAAATGAAAATAATTTGGAAAATTTAAATATTTATCCAAATCCATTTTCCGAGAAAACAAACATAGAATTTTATTTAAATGAAAAAAGTCCCGTAGAAATAAATTTGCAGAATAATTTAGGCAAAAAAGTGAAAAATATTTTTAATGAAAATTTATCAAAAGGAAAACATGAAATATTTTTTCATAAAAAAGATATTAAACCGGGAATTTATTTTTTAAATATAAAAACAAAAAATAAAAATTCGGTTAAAAAAATTGTTATTATTTAAATAATTTTTTTCAAAAAAAACACGATTTTTGAAATTTTTTTTCAAAAATCGTCAAAATTTTAATGAATTTTTAATTTAAAAAAAATTTTTTTCAAAAAAACGATGAAATTTTAATGATTTTTTATAATTAAAAAAAAATTTTTTTTTGAAAAAACGTCAATATTTTAATAATTTTGAAAAATAATTTTTTTTATAAAATTTTTTATATTAAATTACGTTTTTTTT
>JAOZVH010000055.1 GCA_029938235.1 Bacteroidales bacterium | reverse complement strand
ATCACAAAAATAATTTTGTCCAATTTTATTTTTTAATTCCTCTTCTAAGATATTTCTGTTATACATTTTTTTATTTTTTAAATTTACATAAAAAAAAATTTTTTTTCAAAAAACGACCAAAATTTTAATATTTTTTAAATTTCAAAATAAAAAAAACTTTTTTCAAAAAACGACAAAATTTTAATATTTTTAAATTTCAAAATAAAAAAAATTTTTTTCAAAAAAACGTCCAAAATTTTAATATTTTTAAATTTCAAAATAAAAAAAAATTTTTTAAAAAAAATGACCAAAATTTTAATATTTTTAAATTTCAAAAAAAAATTTTTTTCAAAAAACGACCAAAATTTCAATATTTTTAAATTTCAAAATAAAAAAAATTTTTTTTAAAAAAATGACCAAAATTTTAATATTTTTAAATTTTAAAAAAAATTTTTTTTAAAAAAAACGCCAATTTTTTACGAAAAAAAATTTTAAAATATTATATAAATGAAAATAAAAAAATATTTATTTGAAGAAGAATTAATTCAAGGTTTAATAAAATATATACCAAATAGATTTATTATGTTTGTTGAGATAAACGGCAAAATTGAAAAATGTCATTGTCCCTCCACCGGCAAAATTGGCAACATAGAATTTACAGACATTCCTTGTTTACTTTCTAAAGCCAAAGCTAACTCTCAACGAAAAACTAATTATACTGTTGAAGCAATATCTCCGAAAAATAAATTATGGATTGGAATTAATCAAGTGAAAGTTAATTCTTATGTAAAATTTTTCCTTGAAAATAATTTACTTAGCAATATAATTAATGTAAAAGAAATAAAAAGAGAGGTAAAATTAAATAATTCTAAAATTGATTTTTTCATAAATAATAATTGTTTTTTTGAGGTAAAAACATTTCTAAGGGAGATTCCTTTTGGTAAAAAAAAGGAAAAGAAAAAATCTGTATTTTTTGAAAGATTATCAAGACATATTCAAGAAATATCAATGCAAATAAATGAAAATCAAAGAGCAGTTTTATTACTTTGTAATTTATATGATGCTGATAAATTTAAAGTTCCGGAAAATCCAAATGAAGAAATAAAAAATATTGTACAAAAAGCAACTTTAAATGGACTTGAACATTGGCAACTTAATCTTAAAATAGATAAAAAAGGTGTTTCGCTTAAAAATTATTTTAAATTAAATTTATTTTAAAAAAATAAATATTTTTTTTAAAAAAAATTATTTATTTTTAATGAAATTTTTCAAATAATGAATATATATAAAAAACTAAAACACATACTTGCTGTAGATGATATAATAGATAATTTAAAGATCTTAGAAATTATATTGAAAACAAATGGTTACAAAATTTCTATGGCTCAAAATGGCAAAAAAGGACTTAGAATGGCTCAGGATTTATTGCCAGATTTGATTTTATTAGATATTTCTATGGGAGATTTAAATGGGATAGAAATTTGTAAAATATTAAAAAAAGATGAAAAAACTAAGGAAATTCCTATTATTTTTTTAACAGCATTAAATGATGATGAAGTTATTATAAAAGCTTTTGAAGCCGGAGGTCTGGATTATGTATTAAAACCTTTTAATTATAATGAATTGCTTGCTCGTGTAAAAACTCATTTGGAAATCAAACAAAAAAATGATGAAATTAAAGAATATGCAGAACAATTGCACGCAGTAAATGAAGAATATAAACAAATATATGAATTTGTTTCTGAACAAACAAAAACAGTAGAATTAAAAAATAAAGATCTAATGGATAGTATAAATTACGCAAAATTTATACAAAAGTCATTTTTGCCAAATTTAAAAAAACTTAGTTCTATTTTTCCGAATTCTTTTATTTATGAAAAATCTAAGGAATTAATTAGTGGAGATTTTTATTTTTTTGAAAAAATTAAAGATAAAATTATTATAGGAATAGCAGATTGTACAGGGCATGGAGTTCCCGGAGCAATGCTTTCTATTTTAGGTATTGCCTTATTAATTAGAATAGTACAACATAAAAAAATTACAAGTCCAAAAAAAATCTTAACAATTTTAAATAAAGACCTCTTAGAAGTTTTGAGTAATTCAGAAGATAAAAATAAAGTGATGGACGGTATGGACATATCAATTTGTTCTATAGATTTGAAATCAAATATTTTGCAATTTAGTGGTGCAAAACGACCATTATTATTTTTTAGAGATAATAAGTTAAAATATTATAAAGGAAGTGTTCGTTCCATAGGTGGTTATAATGATGGTAAAAAACAATTTTTTAATAAAGAAATAAATTTACAAAAGGATGATTTGATATTTTTGTTTACAGATGGTTACATAGATCAGTTCGGAGGAAAAGAGAATAAAAAATTTAGCATAAAAAGGTTTAAAAATTTACTAAGAGAAGTTTCATTTATTAAAAATGCAAAAGAACAAAAAGACAAAATAAAAATTGTTATGGAAAATTGGATGAAAGAAGAAGAACAAATAGATGATATTTTAGTAATGGGATTGAGAATTTAATGTGAATGATTTTTAATTAGGAATTAGGAATTTTTTTTAATTAGGAATGTTAATGTGAATAATTTTTTTTAATTTTAATTTTAATTTAAAGAAATGAAAAATATATTTTTTTTAATTTTGATAGTTTTTTCTGTAAATTTTTCTTACGCACAAAAAAAATTACCTTCGGTAGAAGTAAAAAGTTTAGATAATAAAGTTGTAAAAATTTCTGATATATCTAATGACGGAAAGCCAATTATTTTGAGTTTCTGGGCAACATGGTGTAAACCTTGCATAAAAGAGTTGAACGCAATTAATGATATTTATGAAGAAATGCAAGAAAAAACCGGAGTAAAATTAATTGCCATTTCTATAGATGACAGTAGAAGTTCTAATCGTGTAGCACCATTTGTGAACGCAAGAAATTGGGAATACGAAGTACTTCTTGATGTTAATAGTGATTTTAAACGTGCAATGAATGTACAAAATATTCCTCATACTTTTTTGATAGATAAAAATAAAAAAATTGTTTGGGAACACACTTCTTACACGGATGGTGACGAAGATGAATTATTTGATGAAGTAAAAAAAATCACAGGAAAATAAAATTTCTTGAAATTTTTTTTATAAAGAGTTCTATAAAATTTTTGATTCTTATAACCTTTTTGTGAAATATAATTTTTTTTATTAAAAAAATCATATTAAAATAATTATTGCGAAAAAAATAATTTTATATATTTTTGGGATAATTTTAATTTTTTATAAATATGAAAAAAAGACAATTTATAATTCTTGGTTCTATTATTTCTATTTTTGTTATTTCCTATTATTCTATGATTTTTTTTGGAAGTATGAAAGTAATACCAAAAAAGAAAACCATTAAAAGCAATAAACGTTATGTTCATACAGAAAAAGTAAAATACCAAAACATAAAAAGCAAAATTTCTGCTTCTGGACGACTTTCTTCTAGGGAAGAAATAGATATTATTTCTCAGGTTCCTGCAGATAAAATTTTGAAAGGCGATATTTCTTTCAAAAAAGGAGAGACTTTTAAAAAGGGAACTTTACTTTTAAAAATAAATAATCAAGAAAAAATTCTTGTTTTAAAATCTCAAAAAAGTAAATTTTTAAATTCTCTTGCTAACATTTTGCCAGATTTAAAAGTTGATTATTCTGAGAGTTTTAAAAGTTGGGAGAATTTTTTTGACGAAATAAATATTTTGAAAAAAATGCCTAAAATGCCAGAAATTCGTTCTAAGCAGGAAAAAATATTTTTATCCAGTCGGAATATTTTAAGCGATTATTATGCCATAGAAAGAGAGGAAATAATCCTCGAAAGATATAATATTTATGCCCCTTTTGATGGCACTTTTACTGATGTATTTTTTAAAGTTGGTTCTGTTGCAAATATGGGTTCGCGTCTTGCAAAAATAATTAGAACAAATAAGTTAGAGCTTGAAGTTCCTTTGGATATTATCAATGCAAATTTTGTGAAAATCGGAGATTTTGTAAAAATAGAAAACGAAAAAGGAACGAAATTTTGGAAGGGAAAAATCATCAGAAAATCTAATTTTGTTGACGAACAAACTCAGGCAATTAGTATTTTTATCGCTTTAAATTCTAATGCAAAAAACAAACTTTATAAAGGTATGTATTTGAAAGCAGTTTTTGAAAATATTGATATAAAAAATACTATGGAAATTCCGAGAAATGCTGTTTTTAATACTAATGAAGTTTTTATTGTAAAAAATGGAGTTCTCGAAAAAAAAGAAATTAAGATAGAAAAAATAAACGAAAAAACTTTATTATTTTCCGGAATTTCTGAAAATACAAATTTAGTCGTACAAGCTTTGATAAATGTTTCAGAAGGAACAGAAGTGCAAATAAATTAAAAATTTTTCAAAATATACAAACCTAATTTTTAGGTTTGTATCTAATAATTTTTCTTTAAAAGAAAAAAAATTATTAGATATTTTTTTAATTTTTTGAAAATGATAAATATTTTCATAAACAAAATAAATAATACTATTGATGGTTGTAATAAAGATAAATTAATGAAATTTTATTATCATCTAAACAAAATAAAAATGTGAAAAAATATTTGAAATATTTTTAAAATAATTATAATTTGATTTTTTCAAAATTCGTTATTTTCTTTAATTTTATTTTTTAGTAATTTTTTCAAAAAAAAAATAATTTTTTTATAAAATAAATCGTATTATTAATAATAATAATTGTTTTTTTAATAAAAAAAAATTGTTATTTGAAATAATTTAAATATATTTGTATAATAATTGTAATTTATAATTATATGAAAAATTTAAAAATATTAATTCTTATTTTCTTTTTAAAAGCATTTTTTATCAACTTTGTAATGGGACAGGAAACAAAATTTATTTCTATATATTTGTATAATTTCACAAAATATATAGAATGGAAAAATGATGATTACAAAGAAAATGATTTTGTAATAGGTGTTTTTGGTCATTCAGATATTTCAAAAAAACTTTCTGATGTAATAAAAGGACAAACTGTTGGTTCTCAAAAAATAATTGTTAAAAATTTTAAGTCTTTTAGTGATATAGAAAAAACGCATATTTTATTTATTGCCGACTGGAAATCTGAAGAATTTGATAATGTTTTATCTAAAATAAAAGATAATAATACATTGGTGGTAACCAATAAAGAAGGAATGCTTAATAAAGGTGCAGCGATTAATTTTGTAAAAGAAGGAGAATTAATAAAATTTGAAATTTCTACAAAAAACGCAGAAGCAAGAAATATGAATATTAGTAACAATTTAATTGCAATGGCTTTTAAATCAGATAAATAAATGGCTTATTTTGAAATAAAAGGTGGAGAACGTTTAAAAGGAAATTTAGTTCCGCAAGGAGCAAAAAATGAAGCTTTACAAGTTATTTGTGCAGTTTTATTAAGTTCTGAACTTATTACAATAAAAAATGTTCCTTCCATAATAGATGTAAATTTATTAATAAATTTATTAAAATCCATCGGTGTAAAAATAAAAAAACTTGGAGAAACAAGCTACAGTTTTCAAGCTGATGAAATAAATAGTGAATATTTATTGAGCGATGAATTTAGAGAAAAAGGTGGAAAATTGCGCGGTTCAGTGATGATAGTTGGAGCTTTATTAGCAAGATTTAAAAAGGCTTGTATCCCACAACCTGGTGGTGATAAAATTGGGAGAAGAAGATTAGATACACATTTTCACGGGTTTAAAAAACTTGGTGCGAGTTACTATTTTGATAAAAAAAAGAATTTTTACAAAGTAGAAGCAAAAAAATTAAAGGGAAATTATATTTTATTAGAAGAAGCATCGGTCACTGGAACAGCAAATATTTTGATGGTTGCAGTTCTTTCTCATGGGAAAACGCAAATTTACAATGCCGCTTGCGAACCTTATATACAGCAACTTTGTAAAATGTTGAACAAAATGGGTGCGAAAATTTCCGGTATTGCATCTAATTTTTTAACAATTATAGGAGTAAAAAGTTTACATTCTTGTGAACATACACTTTTGCCAGATATGATAGAAGTTGGTAGTTTCATTGGGCTTTCTGTAATGACACATTCAGAAATCACAATAAAAAATGTTTCTTATAAAGATTTAGGAATTATACCAAATGCTTTTTCAAAACTTGGTGTTTTTATAGAAAAAAGAGGAGATGATATTTTCATTCCAAAACATGAAAATTATAAAATAAAAAGTTTCATTGATGGTTCTATTATGACTATTGCTGACGCTCCTTGGCCAGGACTAACTCCAGATTTATTAAGTATTTTTTTAGTTATTGCAACTCAGGCGAAAGGCAGTGTTTTAATACATCAAAAAATGTTTGAAAGTCGTTTATTTTTTGTTGATAAATTGATAGATATGGGAGCAAAAATTATTTTATGTGACCCACATAGAGCAACAGTAATTGGTTTAAACAGAGAAAATAATCTGAGAGCAACGACTATGACTTCACCAGATATTAGAGCAGGAGTTTCCTTATTAATTGCAGCTTTGTCGGCAGATGGAACAAGTTATATTCACAATATAGAACAAATAGATAGAGGATATCAAAATATCGATTTAAGATTAAATAAAATTGGTGCTAAAATTAAACGAATTCCATAAAAAAATTTATAAATATTTATTTAAAATCATAAATAATTTTTTGAAAAACCCCAAGAATTTTTTCTACCTCGCTTAAATAGTAAATTTTTTTATCTATAAAAAGATTGTTTTCAACAATTTTAAGAAATACCCACATATCGCCAGTTGTGACACAACCGTAAATAAAATTTGTTTTATAATTATTTTTATGATTAAATAAATTTGCTGCATACATTTGCGCTCCACACTGAGGAATACCAAGCTTTATATCGTGGTCTTTTGCTTCGAGAATTATAAAAATAGGATTATCTAAATCATAATATCCTTTATCTTTACAAATAATAAAATCACATTCGCCATTTAAATTTTTTTCTGTATTTATTTCTAAATTGCTCCCGGAAAAATATGTAATAAAATTATTATTTTTTTTTATTAATTCCACGAGGATTGGCTGAACAATTGATTCTGATTTTGTTTTTTCATTATTAGAACGTGCAAAAGAACTATACGAAAGCGTTGTTTTTAACCATTCGCTTTGCTGAACTGGTTTGATATTTTTATCAAACAATTCTTTTTTAAAAGAAATTATTTTAAGCTCTTCTTTTATTTGAAAAATTTTTTTGAAATTACTGTATCCCATATTTTTTAATTTTTGCCTTATTTTTTGCAATTTAATAAAAAAATTAAATTAAAAAAAAATTTTTTTTCAAAAATCGTCCAAAATTTCAATATTTTTTATTTTGAAATTAAAAAAAATTTTTTCAAAAAAACGTCCAAAATTTAATGATTTTTAAGGAAATCTTAAACCAAACATTGTGTTAAAAAAAATTTTTTCAAAATTCGTCCAAAAATTTAATGTTTTTAAAATTTGAAATTAAAAAAAATTTTTTCAAAAAAACGTCCAAAATTTAATGATTTTTAAGGAAATCTTAAACCAAACATTGTGTTAAAAAAAATTTTTTCAAAATTCGTCCAAAAATTTAATGTTTTTAAAATTTGAAATTAAAAAAAATTTTTTCAAAAAAACGTCCAAAATTTAATGATTTATTTATGCTTGTATTTTTTTATTTATATTCAAACAATTAGGACAAGAAAATTTTATTTTTATCATATAAGATAAAAATAAAACTTCCTTTTCTAATTTAATAAAAAAACTTAATAAATAAGTTTTTTTTCAGATATCCATTTCCTTGCTTTTTTAATATCTTCAAAATACTTTACAGTGAAATTTTTTTTACTTTCTTTTTCTTCAACTGTTTGTTCTATAGACATCTGAGAGAAAAAATCTTCACTTACAATATAAGCTGCTATACTAGCGCTACATTTGCTTATTTCTGGCACAATATTTTTATCTTGCCATTCTTGTAATTTCGGAACGATAATAAACATAAATTTTTTTAAATCTACAATTAATTTCGTAGGTTTATATTTTTTTATGCATTCCAAAATATCAAGCATCATTTTTTTATAACATTTTTCTGTAATATTTTCAGTTTTTTCTGTAAATATTTCTGTCATAAGTGAAATATCCTCTTCATAGAAAATATTAAGAAACTGAGATTTATAAATTTTTTTCATAATAAAAATTATTAATTTATTTTACAAGCATCTGCATTTTCATCTATTTCTAATTTTTTTTTTCTTAGAAAAAGATTTCTTTTTGAAATTTCAATATTTAGTTTCTTAGAAATCTCTGAAAAAATTCTTCCTTCTGTTTTAGTTTCGTCCATTACAGTTGGAATTCCTTCGTCAGAATTTTCTCTGATGCTTTGTATTAATGGAATTTGTCCTAAAAAAGGTATTTCTAATTTATTAGATAGATTTTTACATCCATCTTTTCCAAAAATATAATATTTATTATTTGGTAATTCTGCCGGAGTAAACCATGCCATATTTTCAATTAAACCGAGAATAGGAACATTTATTTTTTCATTTTTAAACATAGAAATTCCTTTTATTGCATCGGCAAGAGCAATATTTTGCGGCGTACTGACAATTACTGCACCTGTTACAGAAACCGTTTGAACAAGAGTTAAATGAACATCGCTTGTTCCCGGAGGTAAATCAATAAACATATAATCTATTTCTCCCCAATTTCCAGATAATAACATCTGTTGTAAGGCAGATGTTGCCATAGAACCTCTCCAAATTGTTGCATCATTTGGATTAACAAAAAAACCTAAGGATAAAATTTTAATTCCACTTTTTTCTACCGGATTAATCATATCTTTACCATTAACTTTTTCTCCCAAAGGCTTTTGCTTTTCCACACCAAACATTTTTGGTATAGATGGACCAAAAATATCGGCATCTAATAAAGCAACTTTATAACCTTCTTTTGCTGTAGCCATAGCTAAATTGACAGCAACAGTAGATTTTCCAACTCCACCTTTTCCAGATGCCACTGCAATAATATTCTTAACATTAGGAAGCGATTGTTTTTTTGGTTTTTCAAAATTTATATTTCTTTTTTTTTCAGAAATAAAATTTATTGAAATTTCACAAGCAGGAATATTTTTATCAGAAAGTGTTTTTGAAATGGAATTTATTGCAGCTTTCTTTATAGAATTTTTGAATGGATAATTCAAATTTTTCAAAGTAATATCAAAAGAAATTTTATTTTCTTGCCAAGATAAATTTTTAATCACTTCTAAAGAAACAATATCTTTTTTCTTCTCAGGAAAAATTACTTTACTAAGAGCATTTATAATAATATTCAAATTTTTACTCATAATTAAAAAAAATTTTTTTTCAAAAAAAGCATTTTTTTTTAACTTATTAAAATTAATTTTAAAAGACCTATTTTTTTATTTCTGATAATTTCTCAATAAGGAAATTTTATTATATGCCAAAATAAATTTCTAAGTATTTACAAAAAAATAATATCTTTTTCTTTTTCAGGAAAAATAAATTTCCACAGAGTATTTATAATAATGTTAGAATTATTATTCATAATTTAAAAAAATATATTTATGTATCAAGTCCATTTATCCTAGATATTTTTATATCTAAAATTTTTTTTAAACTTTCTTTCCATTTAATTTTAGGATTATTTTTATATTTTGTATATAAATTTTTTATATTTCTCTTATTAGATTGCCACTCGTGTAATTCTTTTGCTTTTTCCATAGATATTTTATCATTAATTCCATTTGTTTTCATACGTTTTAACAGAAAATTTGCTTTTCCTATCCAAATTGAATTTGTTACAAATGGAATTATAATTTTTATTAAATCATCTATTTTATAATCTAACATAGGTTCACAAGAAACACTTGTTTCAAAACCTTGTTTATGAGCAAATTTTAAACAATTTAATCTTTCTTGAAAATCAGTAGCTCCTGGTTCCCAAAATTTAAGAACAGAACTATCATTTGAACCAATGGAAAATCGAAATAAAATTTGTTTTTTAAATTTTTCAAATCGTTCACAAATTTTATTAATACACTCAAAATGTGGTTTTGTAACAATCAATACATCATTTCCAGATAAAAGTAATTTATTAAGAATAATAAATGTTGATTCCAAATTTACTGGTGTAATATCATGAGAAGAAGGGATCATTATCCTGCCTTTATATTTTTTATAATTTTTTTCAAGGTCTTTAATTCGTACTTCCTCTTTTTTCCAATTATCAGGTGTTTTGCGACGAAATCTTATTGCCATCTCTTTGCTATAGCAATATTTACAATCATGCTGACAACCGCTTATAAAATTGACATTTTTTACAGCCCATTCTTTTGTACCAAATACTTTTTTATTTGATTTTAAAACATTTTCCATATTTCATTTTTTTTAAATGTTATTTCAACTTTATCTCCCATTGATAATCTACCACTTATTTTTTTTCTTTTTTGTGGATTTGTAATAATTTCATTTTCTTGTTCTAATTCCAATAAAGCTGATTTATAATTAGCTTTTATGTAGAATGTTCCTATATTATGTTCTTCGTGAATATCTTCAACAGATAATGTCTTTCCTGAATATTTTTCTAATAATTCTTTTTTTAAATCATCTATAGGTTTTGGAGGAAATAAATTATTTTCATTTTCATCATTATATGGATTATATTCAAAAGTAGCAACTCCTTGATATTTATGTGTGCTTTCTTTTGCCATTATATCTTTCATTATATCATATGCTAATTTACTTTTAGAAACAAAAATTAAAAAGTGACTTGTTTTATTTTTTGATTCACTTTTAAATTTAAAATGAAGTGTATATTTTCCATTAATTTTTTTCAATGCTTCTTTTAAGTATTTCAAAATGATTTTTTCTCTTTCATTAGAAGACAAAGTTTTTACTTCATTTTCTAATTTTTTACCTAATTCTTCTCCAAAAATAGCATAAATATGTTTTTGAATTTCTTGTTTAGGGTTAGAAATTCCTGGATTTATTCTATTATAATTAAAAAAGAAAAGACAATCGCAACCCCAATTTTTAAGAACAGAAGATATCAAATCTAATGTTAAACCTTTATACCCCCAAGGGTCTATAAAAAGAAATGTAGGAATCAATTTTTCTTTTTTGAATTCTGTAACAATATTTTCTCCAACAGAGAAATTAAATATTTTAATTTTATATTTTAATTCAGAAATATTAGAAATTGAATCTATTTCTACTCTAAGACGATTTGTATAATCTTTTTCTTTATCATTAAATAAAAATTTAACCTTATTTTTTAAAATATTATCTTTTAAAACATTATTCAAAATAATTATTGGTGTAGATTTTGTTTTATTTTTATCTGCATAAGAACCAGGACCTGCGAATAAATCTATATATGCTATATCTTCTTTCTTATTTTTCATAACATTTGCCCATGCAGAAAAATATTTTGTTACTATACTTATTTTTATCTGAGAACTAATTGTTAGTTCTGTAAAAAAATCATCTTTTTTATCCATAAATTTTATTTTAAAAAGTGCAATATATATTTTTTTTGTAATTTGAAAAAATAAAATAAAATTTATGAAAATAAAAGAAATTTGTAATATATTAGAAAATATTGCTCCGCTTTCTTTGCAAGAAAATTATGATAATTCTGGTTTAATTGTTGGAAATTCTAATGATGAAATAACTGGAATTTTAATAAGCTTAGATGTAACGGAGGAAATTGTTTCTGAGGCAATTGAGAAAAAATCTAATTTAATAATTGCTCATCACCCAATTATTTTTGGAAGTTTGAAGTCTTTAAATGGAAAAAATTATGTAGAAAGAACAATTATTAAAGCAATAAAAAATGATATTTCCATTTATATTTCTCACACAAATTTAGATAAAGTTCTTGTTAATAAGAAAATTTGTGAGAAATTAAATTTAAAAAATTGTCATTTCCTTCAAAATAGAAAAAATGAATTAAAAAAGTTAATTACTTATGTGCCAATAAATTATGTTTCTAAGGTTAGAGATTCCATTTTTAAGGCAGGTGCTGGTCATATCGGAAATTATGACAGTTGTAGTTTTAATGTTATGGGCGAAGGAACTTTTAGAGCATTAGAAAATAGCAATCCATTTGTTGGCAATTTAAAAGAATTTCATAAAGAAAAAGAGGTGAAAATAGAAACAGTTTTTCCGAAATTTAATATGAAAAAAGTTATTTCTGCTTTAATAAAATCACATCCTTATGAAGAAGTTGCTTATGACATCTATAATTTGGAAAATTCTTATAAAAAAGCAGGAGACGGAATTATAGGAGAGTTGGAAAATCCATTGGAAGAAAAAGTTTTTTTGCATAATTTAAAAGAAATTTTCGATTTAAAAATTATTAAGCATACGAAAATGTTGAATAAAAAAATTAAAAAAGTTGCTTTTTGTGGTGGTTCTGGAATTTTCTTATTGAAAAATGCAATTAATAAAAATGCAGATATTTTTATTACCGGAGATATAAAATATCATCAATTTTTCGAAGCCGAAAATAAATTAATTCTTGCCGACATTGGTCATTACGAAAGTGAAAAACATATAAAAGAAATTTTTTATGAAATTTTTAATAAAAATTTTTTTAATTTTGCAATTCATTTATCAAAGGTAAATACAAATCCTGTTTTTATTTTTTGATTTTGAAATTTGAAATTTAAAATAAAATTTGGAAAATTATGTCAAATAAAAATTTAGAAATTTCGGTAGCAGAAAAATTAATCGCTCTTTATAGTTTGCAAGTTGCAGATTCTAAGATTGATGAAATTAAGATTCTAAGGGGAGAATTACCGCTTGAGCTGGAAGATTTGGAAGATGAAATTACTGGTTTCAAAACTCGTTACAAAAAATTTCAAGAAGAAGTTAAAGATTTAGAAAAAGCAGTAAAAAATTATCATACTTCCATTGAAGAATCTAATGCTCTCATAAAAAGATACAAAGAGCAACAATTGAAAGTTAGAAATAATAGAGAGTATGATTCGCTTTCTAAGGAAATAGAATACCAAACTCTTGAAATAGAGCTAAGTGAAAAGCGAATTAGAAAATTTACATCTGAATCTAAGGAAAAAACTAAAGAAGTAAAGGAGATTAAAGTTTTATTATCAGATAGGAAAAAAGAATTTCAATTAAAAAATTCTCAATTATCTTCCATAGTAGAAGATACAAAAAAGGAGGAGAAAATTTTATCAAAAAAATCTGTTGAACTGGAAAAAATGATAGAGGAACGTCTATTAAAAGCATACAAAAGAATACGTGGAAACGCAAGAAATGGACTTGCAGTTGTTCCGGTGGAGCGCGATGCTTGTGGTGGTTGTTTTAATAAAATCCCTCCACAAAGACAATTAGATATTGCTTCTCGTAGAAAAATTATTGTTTGTGAATATTGCGGAAGAATACTTGTTGATAAACAAATGAAAGAAGAAGTTTAAAAACAATAAAGAATGTTAACAAAAATTGGTTTTTTCAAAAAAACCAATTTTTTTATGATTTAATTTAAAATAAAATTAAATTTTTTCAAAATTCGTCCAAAATTTTAATATTTTTTAATTTCAAATAAAAAAAATTTTTCAAAAATCGTAAAAATTTTTATTTTTTTTCAAAATATTTTTTATTTTTGCATTATTAATTTTTAATGTAAAATTTAATGCATGAGTTAAAAGAGGCTTTAAAATATTTGAATTTTAAATGGTTCCAAAACATTTAAACCATATTGTAGAAAATATTGTTTTTAAAAAAAGAAATATATCTTTTTTGGCGATAAATTATTTGTTTCGTAATAAAAATTATGAAATTTCTGAAAATAAAGAACATTTTAAAAATTCATTCATAATATCTGGATTTGTTCCAATTTTGAAAAATGATTTAATAAGAAACCGATCTGAGGAATTAATCGTTATTTTTAGGATAGATAAATTTAAAAATATAATTGTAATAACAGCATTTAGCGAAAATGATGAAAAATAATATTGAAAAAGAAGATAGTTATATTCAAAACTTATCATTGAAAGATCTGAAAAAAATTAGTTCTACTAAAAAGAATACTTTTTTTGAAATGAAAAAATTTGAAAATAATTTTTATGATGATAAAATTATAAATTTAGATGAAGCAATACAAAACTCATCAATAAATGAATTAAAACTTTTGAAAAAAACTATGAAAAACATAGAAAAATATAATATGAAATATAAAGCTATAAAAACAGGTTTAAGTGAAAATAGAATAATTTTGATAGAAACAAATAAACAAAAAGCGACTTTAGAGGAATTAATTTGTTACTGCAAAGGCTTAGAAATTTCTTATAAAAAATTCCTACCTGAATTATTTTAATTTTTTTCAAAAATCGTCCAAAATTTTCTCATATGCGTCATCGTCCACGCTTGACGCATAATGGATGCCATTTTTTTATATTTAAAACCTTAAAACTTTTTTGAAAAATTTAACATTTAAAATTTATAGTAATTACCTGAAAATCATATATTTAAAACGTTAGATATGGCTATGGCATGGACACTTGAATCATAATCTGTTTTTTGGGGAAATTTTTTTGAAAAAAAGCATTAAAAATTTGACGAATTTGGGAAAATTTTTTTTGAAAAACATTAAAAATTTGACGAATTTGGAAAAAATTTTTTATAAAAAATATTAAAAAAATTTGACGAATTTGGAAAAAATTTTTTATAAAAAATATTAAAAAAATTTGACGAATTTGGAAAAAATTTTTTTTGAAAAAACATTAAAAATTTAATGTTTTTTTGGGATTTTTTTTTATTTAAATCATTATTGTTCTTTAATTAAAAATTAAATATGTTAAAAAAAATTTTATTCTTAATATTTTTGTTTTCTTCAATAAATTTGTTTTCTCAAACATATAATTTAGACAGTTTATCAGATTTATCTTTTGAGGATTTAATAGAATTTCAATTAAAGATAGCAAGTGTAAAACAAAGAAGTATACAAGAATCTCCGAGTGTTATTACATTAATAACAAAGGAGGAAATAGAAAATTCCGGAGCAAGAAATATTGTTGATATTTTAAATCTTGTTCCGGGTTTTAATTTTGTGCATGGTTCTGTTGGTTCAGTGAGTCTTGCGATTAGGGGAATGGCAGCAGCAGAAGGAAAAGTGCTTTTTATGTTAAATGGAATGATTTTAAATGATCCAATTTATGGTAGCTTTACCTTAGAAAATAGAATTGTTCCGGAGCAAATTTCGAGAATTGAAATAATTAGAGGTCCTGGTTCTGCAAAATATGGAGGTTATGCTGGTCTATCAGTAATAAATATTATTACAAATAAACCTGAAAATGAAGCTTTTGAAATAAATTTTATGCACGGTGCAATGTCTGGAGAATTAAATTCTTTAAATAATGTAAACTTATCATACAGGAAAAAAATTAAAGATTTAGGTCTTTCTATTTCTATGGCTGCAAAACAAGGAGATATTTCAAGTATCTATGATTTTGAAGATTATTTTAAACAAAAAAGAAGTATGAAAGATGCTTCTAAATATTTTGGAATAAATGCAGATATTCTTTTAAACTATAAAAATTTAGAAACAACATTTTCTTATGGAGAATACGATTATGATAATATTTCAAATATTGGAATGGCCGGACTCAGTGGAAATGTAATTTTAAATAGAAGATTTGACCATTTTTTATCGTCTGCAAAATACAAATTAAAGCTTAATGAAAACTTAATAGTTAGTCCAAAAATTTCTTATAATTATTTTATCCCATATCATTTAACCGCAAGAGATGGAGATGAAACAGTTCTTAAAAACGGAGATTTTTACAAATTAAATGCCATACGCATTTGTCTTAGTACCGAGGTTTTATACACCCCAAACGAAAATTTAAATATAATGTTTGGTGTTGAAAATACATCTTTAAAAGCAGAAGCAAAATCTTTATATATTGCCTTTGCTCCAGAAATTGGAAATACTGCTGATACTTATTTTGACGGGAAAAAAAATATTTCTTTAAATAGCTTTGGTTTTTATTCACAAATGGATTTTTTTAGTTCTATAATTAATGTAACTGCTGGATTAAGATATGACCAGCATGAATTAGCAGGAAAAATTTTGGTGCCAAGAATGGCTTTAACAAAAAAAATTGGAAAATTTCATGCAAAATTATTATATGGAATGGCATATCGTTTACCTGATATAGCTAATATTACCGCTGCGGTAAAAACAGAAAATAACGGTAATATTGTAATAAATACTGATAATGGCGAAATAATCAAAGGCAATCTTCATCCGGAAAAAATATTTAGTAATGAGTTAGAATTTGGCTTTCAAACGGCAAAAACATTATCAATTAATATTAATTTTTTTATAAATCAAATTAATGACCCTGTTATATACCGTTTTGTAAATGGATTAGATACATATTCAAATTTCGGAGATATTAGAACTGAAGGTGTAGAAACTTCTTTGTTTTTCAAGAATAAGATTTTAGATTTTAAATTTAATTATTCTTTTTATAAAGTTAATAAAAATACAATCTCTTTATACAAAGTTGATAATGATGATGATATTTTGATTGGAATTCCAGCACATAAAATAAATTTAATCTCCAGTTTAAAAATTTTTTCTAATAAAATTATAATAACTCCAAGTATTAACTATTATAGTGAGCGACATACTGCATATAGAGAAGAGGGAATCACTTTATTTTCAGAAAAGCTTGAAAGTATAATTATTGCTAATTTATTTATTAATTTTAAATTAAATAATAAAATTACAATTGGAGCAGGAGTTTATGATATTTTAGATTCTAAATTTAAGTATGCTGCAGAAATAGAAAATTTACATGCTCCATTGCCAACAAGAAGTAGAGAGTTTTTAATAAAATTAAAATATAATATTAATGATTAAATTTTTTAATAAAAAAAATTATAAAATAATTTGAAATAAAAATTAAAAAAAATGACGTTTTTGGAAAAATTTTTTTTGAAATAAATTTAAAAAAAACGACGTTTTTGAGGAAAAATTTT
>JAOZVH010000054.1 GCA_029938235.1 Bacteroidales bacterium | reverse complement strand
TTTTGAAAAAAATTTTTTTAAATTATAAAATTCATTAAAATTTTGGCGTTTTTTTGAAAAAAATTTTTTTAAATTATAAAATTCATTAAAATTTTGGCGTTTTTTTTGAAAAAATTTTTTTTTAAATTTAAAAATTAAAATTTTGGTATTTTATTAAAAATAAAATTTTTATTTTTTTATTTTTTTAAAAAATTATATAAAATTTTATTTATGAAAGCAAGTTTTGTTTTTTGTTTTATTTTAATGAATTTATTTTCATTTTCACAGGAAAATAAAGAAGATAAAACAATGTCTCCGTATTTTTTTGTGAAATCTGATAATGCCGAATTGGAACAATTGCCTTTAAAATCTACAAGTGCCGACGTAAATATTGCCGGAGTTATTGCAAGTGTAAAAATCACACAAGTTTATGAAAATAAAGGAAAAACTCCATTGGAAGCAATTTACATTTTTCCTGCTTCCACTCGTGCTGCGGTTTATAACATGAAAATGACCATAGGTGAAAGAATAATTCAAGCGAAAATAGAAGAAAAAGGAAAAGCACGTAAGGATTATGAAAAAGCCAAAAGTGAAGGAAAAAGTGCTTCACTTCTTGAGCAAGAAAGACCGAATGTTTTTCAAATGAATATCGCTAATATTATGCCTAATGACATTATAAAAGTTGAACTTTTTTATACAGAACTTTTAATTCCAGAAGATAATATTTACGAATTTGTTTATCCGACGGTTGTTGGACCGCGTTATTCAAATAAAAAAGAAAGTCAAGTTCCGCAAGAGGATTTATGGGTTAAAAATCCATACACAGAAGAGGGTAAACCAGCATTGTATAATTTTGATATTAAAACAAAAATTTCTGCCGGAATGACAATCAAAGACATAAAATGTGAAACTCACAAAATGAATTTTGATTTTAAAAGTCAAAATATTATAGTTGGAACTTTAGATAAAAAAGAAAAATTTTCTGGAAATAAAGATTTTGTTTTGAGTTATAGGCTTGCGGGAGAAAAAATAGAAAGTGGTTTACTTTTATACGAAGGTAAAGATGAAAAATTTTTCCTTGCTATAGTTCAACCGCCAAAAAAACCACAAATTACAGATATTCCTCCGAGAGAATATATTTTTATTGTTGATGTTTCTGGTTCTATGTCTGGTTATCCTCTTGATATTTCTAAGAAATTATTAAAAGATTTAGTTTTAAATTTAAGAGAAACAGACAAATTTAATATTATGTATTTTGCTGGAAATTCGTCTCTTTTGTCTGAGACTTCATTATTTGCAACTAAGAAAAATATTAATAAAGCTTTGAATGATATTGACCAAAAACATGGTGCTGGAAGTACAGAATTATTGCCGGCATTAAAAATTGCTTTGAATTTGAAAGGCACAGAAGATTTTTCTCGAAGTTTTGTTATTGCAACTGACGGTTATATAACCGTAGAAAAAGAAGCTTTTGATTTGATTAGAAATAATTTGAATAAAGCAAATTTTTATTCTTTTGGAATTGGCAGTTCAATAAATCGTTTTTTAATTGAGGGTATTGCCCACGTTGGTCAGGCGGAACCACTTATTATTTTAGACCAAAATCAAGCGACAGAAAAAGCAAATAAATTTAGAAATTATATAGAAAATCCTGTTTTAACAAATATAAATGTAAATTATAAAAATATTAAAACTTATGATTTAGAGCCTTTTACTTGTCCAGATGTTCTTGCTGAACGTCCAATAATTATTTTTGGAAAATATAAAGGCAAAACAAAAGGAGAAATAAAAATCACAGGAAAAACTGGAGAAAAAGAATTTAAAACAGTTTTAAAATTTTCTGATGCACAAAATTTAAAATCTAATAATGCGATAAAATATTTGTGGGCGAGAAAAAAAATTCAAATGATAGACGATTATGCTTCTGCTGGAGGCTGGAATGAAGAAAAAATTTATGACAATGATATGCAAAATGAAGTTACAAAATTAGGATTAAAATATAATCTTTTAACAAATTACACTTCTTTTATTGCCATTGATAATGAAGTTAGAAATAAAAACGGTAAAAGTCAAACTGTAAAACAGCCATTGCCTCTGCCAAAAGGCATAAGTAATGCCGCTATCAGTTCAAATAAAAAAGGTAATTTTTTGGGAAGAGTTTTTAGTAAAGAATCAAAAAGTTCCAGACGAAGCAGAGCAGCAAAATATTCAACAGATGATTTTTCTGATGCAGATTATGAAGAAGTAGAAATTATAGAAGTAGATGAAGAAGAAAAAGAAGAAGAATCTCCTTGTTTTTTTATAGTAGAAGTTATGCCAGAATTCATTGGAAATGAAATATATGGTAAAGATTTAAGAAAATTTTTAGAAAACAATATTCTTGTTCCAGACAATTTAAAAAATATCAAAGGAAAAGTTTATGTAAATTTTATTATAGATATAGATGGTTCTATAATAATTGCAAAAGTCGTTAGAGGCTTGCATCCAGATTTAGATAAAGAAGCTATTAGAGTTATAAAATTGACTTCTAAAATGTGGAAACCAGCAGAGCAAAGGGGTAAAAAAGTAAAAATTTCTATGTCTATTCCAGTAATTTTTAAATAAAAAAATATTTTTATGAAAAATTTAAAATTTTTAATTACCGTTTTTTTAGCGGTAATTCTTAGTTGTAGCAATAAGGATTATGATTTTGAAGAAAATTCTGCCAAAAGTTCTGATTCTTATGAAGAAGTAGATTTTCAAAAAAATGAAAAAAAATCAAATTCTGAGTTACAGAAAAAAATTCCGTCAAAAATTATCAAAACAGCATCTTTAAATTTTGAAGTTGAGAATTTTGAAATATCAAAAATTCAAATTAATGATTTAATTAAAAAATATAATTCTTATATTGCTGACGAAGATGAAAATCAAAACAATTACAGACTAAGTAATAAAATTATTATTAGATGTCTTTCCGAAAATTTTGACACTTTGATTAATGAAATTATTAAAATTTCAAAAAAATTAGATTATAAAAAAATTAATCTTAAAGATGTTGGAGAGGAATTTTTTGACATAGAAACACGTTTGAAAAATAAAAAGAAAGTAGAAAAACGTTATTTAGATCTATTAGAAAAAGCAAATACTATAGATGAAATTCTTGCTGTTGAAGAAAAAGCCAGAGTAATTCGTGAAGAAATTGAAAGCAAAGAAGGGCGTTTAAAATTCTTAAAAGATAAAATTTCCTACAGTACAATTGTAGTTTATTATTACAAATATTCAGAAAAAAATTATATAAAAAAGAACTTTTTTAATGAATTTATTGACGCTATAATTTACGGTTGGGATATTTTCCTATCTTTTATTATTGGGATTTTTCATTTTTGGGTTTTCATAATTATAATTATTATTTTAATTATCGCAATAAAAAAATTTATAATAAAAAAATAAAAATTTTGGACGATTTTTGAAAAAATTTTTTTTGAATTTTCAAAATAAAAACATTGAAATTTTGGACGATTTTTGAAAAAATTTTTAATTTTAGAGATTTTGAAATTAAAAAAATTTTAAATAATGAAATAATCAATATTTCAAAATAAAAAATATTTTTTTCAAAAAACGTCCAAAATCTCAATAATTTTTAATTTCAAAATAAAAAAAATTTTTTTTCAAAATTCGTCCAAAATTTTAACATTTTTTAAATTCAGATAAAAAAATTTTTTCAAAATTCGTCCAAAATTTTAACATTTTTTAAATTAAAAATTAAAAAAAATTTTTTTTCAAAAAACGCCAATTTTTTACGAAATTTTGTAATTTTTTAAATTACAGAATTTTAAAATTAAAAAAATTTTTTGTTTTATTATTTTTTATAATATTTTTGTTTTTTTAATTTATATTAATGATAAGCCAAGAACAAGTAAAGTATCTATTAAATTTACCAAAAGAACTGGAGCACAAAGAAAATAAAATTGATTTTTTTAAACAAAAAAACCAATTTATATTAATTTCTCCAGATGATGATGAATGGAAGTTTTTATTATCAATATTTTATGGTAAAAAAAGAGTTTTAAAATATCAATTCATCATCAAGAAAATATTTATAATACTCCTTTAATCAGAATGGATAATAAATCTGGTCATGTTAATCCTGAAAAAATTAATTCTTATGTTCCTGATTTTTTACATAAATATGCAGGACAAAGATTTAATAATGAATCTCATATACATATTTATGTAGAGACTTATAATTTAGCTTGGGCAATGCCATTAAAAGATTATATTAATATTGATGAAGATATAATAGAAATTAATTCTAATGAAAATTTTATAAAAGCTATTAAATTTTTTAAAAAATTAATTAATCTTCAATCTAATTTAAAAATACAAAATTCTATAATATTATGAGTTGGATAAACCCTTTGTTAGATAATTATTATAAATGGCTTCAATCACAAACTTTTGTTTCTCAGGATAAAAGAACAAATTGGATAAGCATTAGTACACCATTTATAGGGCTTTTTAATGATAATATTGAATTTTTTGTAAAGAAAAAAGATAATGAAATTATTTTTTCTGATGATGGAGAAACACTTTATAATTTAGGATTAATTGGTGTTAATTTTAAAAAAGGTGAGAGAAAAAATATTTTTGAGCGTATTTTATTGAATTATGGTATCAATATAAAAAATGATGAATTATTTATAAAAACAAGTGTCGAAAAATTTCCGCAAAAAAAACATAATTTTTTGTCAGCAATGATGGAATTACATGATACTCATGTTTTATCTAACCATAAAGTAAAACAGATTTTTAAGGAAGATGTTAGAAATTTTTTAGATAAGGAAGATATTATATATACTCCTGATTTTATTTCTAAAGGTGAAACAGGATTAGAATTTATATTTGATTTTCAAATTGCCCATAGAAAACAAGAAATAGTTTTAAAATCTTTTAATAGTATGAATAAGCAAAATTTACCAAGTTTTCTTTTTGCTTGGAAAGATATTAAAGCTATTAGAGAAAAAATTAGTAAAAAAGAAGTGAAAGCAATTGCTTTTATAAATGATAAAAAGATAATAAAAAAAGAATATATAGAAGCATTAAATTCTAAAAATGCAGATTGCATATTATGGTCTAAAAGATATGAAAAAAAAATATATTAAAATTAGTATCATAAGATGATTAATTTTTTTTTAAAATTCGTCCAAAATTTCAATATTTTTAAACTTGTAAATTAAAAAAAAATTTTTTTCAAAAAACGACGAAATTTTTAACATTTTTTTAAATGGAAAATTTTTTTTTCAAAATTCGCCCAAAATTTTAATAATTTTTAAATTAAAAAAACTTTTTCAAAATTCGTCCAAAATTTCAACATTTTTTAATTTCAAAATAAAAAAAAATTTTTTTTCAAAATTCGTCCAAAATTTTAATATTTTTTAAATTAAAAAAATCGTAAATATAAATTAAATTATTGATAATTACAATTGTAATTATTTCTATAAAAAATTAATTTTATAAAAAAAATTGTATTTTTACGAAAAAAAAATTATGTCTGAAAGTTCATTTAGTACTGGATCTGAAAGTTTTTTTGAAAAAAAACCAGAAAATGATTCTGTAGAAAAAAATTCTAATGTAAAATTTAAAGACCTTGTTCATTTGAAAAACGGAGCAATGGGAGATATATACAAAGGAGCAGATAATTTAGGTAGAAAAATTATTTTGAAAAGGATAAAAGAAAAATATAAAAATGATAAAAACTATATAAATCTTTTTCAAAAAGAATTTGAAATTCTTTTTCATTTAAAAAATGAAGGTATAGTAAAAGTTTTTGATAAAGGAGTAGATGAAAAAGGAAATTTTTATTCTATGGAATTTATAAACGGTAAAACTTTAACAAAAGTAATAGAAAGTAAAAAATTAAAAAATGATTTTTCATTTTTCGAAAAAATATTTGAAAAATTGCTTAATGCAATATCTTATATTCATAAAGAACAGGTTTATCATAGGGATTTAAAACCTGATAATATTATGATAACTGCAAAAGGAAATAATATTAAAATTTTAGATTTTGGTCTTGCGAAATCTGATATTTATAAAAAAGATAATTTAAACAAAGCCGGAACAAAAGGATATATGTCTCCAGAACAAGAAAATGGAAAAAATGAAATTGACCAAAGATCAGATATTTATTCTCTCGGAATTATTTTATTAGAAATTTTTACTAAAAGCAAAGAAAAATATAATATTAAAAAAATAAAAAAAACAACTTACAAAGAAATCATAAGAAAATGTACCGAAGAAAAACCTAAAAATAGATTTTACGATTGTGATGCAATAGAATTTTTCATAAAAAACCTATACGAAGCAAATAAAAAATTTGATGAAGGAAGTTTTTTTGCAGCAAAAAAACTATATAAAAAATATATTAAATCTGATAAAGAAGCAGATTTAATTTTTGTAGAAAAACAAATTGATATTTGCAAAAAAAAAATAAATAAAAAATATATACTATATATTATGATATTAATGGTTTTTCTAATAATATATAATATATATCTTTTAATCTAATTTTTTTTAAAAATTCTTACATAAACAATATTTGCTCCGGAACCATAATTGCCAAGTTTTTTTCCATGTCTTGTAACTCCTTCCAGTGAGATTGCCTTTCCGACTTCTATTTTATTTATTTTAAAAGCGTCTCCGATTTTTAAATTGCCAGTATTTTTTATTTTTGAAAGACGAAAATGATTCCTACCTTCATAAATAATTCTTGCTATTCTATCGTGCCAAGAAATTTCTAAAATATTTCCAGCTTTTAAATGCTCAAAATTTATCTTTTTTACTTCTTCATAATCTTTTTCTAAATCTTTTTCACCAACATTTTCTTTCTTACTTTCTATTTCAAGTATTTTTTTTAAAACACCTTTCAAAACATTGTTATTTAATTCTATTAATTTTTCCTCTGGATAATTTCTATGTTGAAAAAGAATTTTTTTAAATTCTAATTCGTTTAGATTTTTTCCAAGAATTATTATTTTTTTATATTGTAAAATATCTTTAAAAAAAGTTTTTTTCAAAAAATCATCAAAAGAACTTTCTATAAATAATAAATCTCCAATTAATTTTTCATCTATAGATTTTTTTTCCAGAATAATATGATAATTATTAAAATGATATTTTGTACTTATTAATGTATGAGCTTTTTTTTCTTTGTATAGTTCATTTATCCAATTTAAAGACTGTTTTTTATAATTTTCTATGATTTTTTTATTATCCTCTTCCCTTAAAATCATACCAGAAACAGATTTCAAATGTTCAAAAACATAAGTAGAAATTACTTCTATTCGTCTGTCTTCCCCATAATTTTTTAAGGTTCTTTTGTTATTATAATCTATTTTATTTTTTTCATTTATTCTTATGGCAGAGAAATGTAAATCGCTACTTAGTGCTTCTATGATAGCAAATTTTTTTTCTTGATTTTTATCCCATTTTTTTAAGATATTTTCAGAAAATAATAAAACTTCGAAAAAATTTTTTTCAGAATTTTTTTCTAATAAAAAATCATCGTGATTTTGAAAAAATTTTTTTACAGCATATTTTTTATCCTCAGAAATATGAAAAGAAAAACATATTTCTATATTTATTTTTTCAAAGTTTTTGTGTTTTATAAATATTTCTAAATATTTATTTTTTATATTATCTAAAATTATATTAAATAAATGATTATAGGTATAATCAAAATTATTATAAGAAAATTTTTTATTTTTTTCTAAACCGTCATAAAAATCAGAAATAATATTTTTATTATTTTTTGCTTCTGCTTTTAAAGAACTACTATAATTTATGTCAGATTTTCCAATATTAAAAAATAAATAATGTTCATCTTCATTAGCGGATTTTAAAATATAAAACTTATTAATAAAAGGTCTAACAGCAGCCATTATAAATTCTTCTCCAAAATAAAAAACAATTTTTTTATTCATAATTTTATTTTTTTTATTAAAAAAATTTTTTTTGTTTTTATGCTATTTTTTTAATGTTTATAAATGCAAACAGTAATATTATCTTTTCCTCCGTTGTCAAAAGATGCTTCTGCGATAATTTCGGCAATATTTTCATTTTCTTTTTTAACAATTAAAATATTTTTTATTTCTTCATCCGTTAAAGCGTCGTGAACACCGTCAGAAAAAACAAATAAAAAATCACCTTTTTCAATTCTTTGCACGTCAGAAATATCTATTTTTATCATCTCTAAACTTTGACCAATTGCAGAAGTTAGCATATTTCTTTTATTATGAGAAAAAGCCTCTTTTTCTGTAATTTCGCCTTTATCTATTAAATTTTGCACAAAAGAATGATCTTTTGTCAGTCTTGAAAAATTATCTTTTTTATCTAATTTATAAACTCTGCTGTCGCCTATATTTACAGTATAAAAGAAATTCTCTTGCAAAAGAAAACCAGATAAAGTAGTTCCCGCATTTTTAAAATCTTTATTTTCTTGACCTTTTTCTAAAACTAAAGTTGCAACATCCATAGCTTTCGTTCTTAGAAAGAAAATTGGGTCTTTGATTTTTTCATTTTCAAAAGCATTTTTAAAATAATTTACACATAAATTACTTGCAAAATCGCCGTGTCCGTGTCCACCAACTCCGTCAGCAACTATTACAATTCGCCCATTTTGATTTTTCGGCGATTGATAATAAGCATCTTCTTGAAATTGTTTTCTTCCTTTCATAGAAAAAGATAAATATGATTTATCTTTTTCTATAAAAAATGACTTAATTTTGTGAAAAATTTTTTTTAGTATATTACTCATTATAAACTTCAGGAATTAAAAATTTTTCCATATAACACATACCTTCGAGAATTAACATAGAATGTTTAAAATCAAAACTTTTTTTATTTTCTCTTGCTTTTATAAATTCTTTATCACTAAGTATATAATTTGTAATTTCTTTCTTTACTTTTATTATTTTGGTATCCAAAATATCAGTGTCCACAAGTATTCCTCTTTCTCTAACATAAGTTAAATAAATTTCAAGAAATTTATTTAAATTTTTAAAAGTTTTTGGAAAAGTTAATTTCCCGAGATCTTTAGCAAAGTATTTTTTATCTACACTTTTATCTTCTTTTATTTTTATGGTTACTTCTTTTTTTCTTTTTTTGCTATTAAAAGTATATTTAAAACCTTTTTCACCAAAAATATCAGAATTATCTTTTCTCAAATCATTACTAACGGATACATATCGAGGAGATGTAAGTCCCATTGCCACCTCAGATTTGTTATCTTTACGTATTTCTTTCGCTTTATTGATAAAAAATTTATCAGGATTAACAGATTTTTTATTTTTTAAAAAAATAGGATTTCCAAAACCAGCACGAATGCAATCAGCAAAATACTTTTGAGTTAAACTCATTTTAGTCTTTTTACTTGTAACCTCCTCATATTCCTCTTCATCCTCTTCATTTTCATCGTCTTCATCCTCCTCATCTTCCTCATCTTCATCCATATCCTCATTATCTTCATCCATATCTTCATCATCTTCCTCATCCTCCACATCCTCGCTTTTATAATCATCGTCGTCATCTTCATCCTCCTCATAAAAATCATCTTCAATCTCTTCCTCATTTGTTTCAAGCCAATCAAATATTCTACCACCTTTTCCAAAAGATAATAAATTAATTTCTCTAATGTCTAATTGATGTTCTTCTACAGCTTTAGCAATTAATTGACCGCTGTAAAATAAAAGAAGACCTGTGATATAAGCAGGAAGTGCAAGTATGCGAGGACTTAGTTTGAAAATATGAGAATAAAAATCTTCAAAATCTAAATCTTTTTGTAATTTATCAAAAATAATATTAAGGAAAAACGGAGCAGTTTGCGGATTTTTAGTCATTTCCTCAATATTCGGAATTTGATTCTTTATTGGAGAATTCGCATTATAATAAAAATCTAATAAAACATTTCTAAATTTCTGAGATCTTAGGATTCCATCTGTTAAATATCCAGCTGCTAATCTAACAGAGCTTTGTTTTAATAATTGTCTTGTTTTTTTTGTACGCCCAATTATTAGAACATCACTTGTACTACCTCCAACATCTATACCCAATAAAATTGCATTATCATTACCAAATTGTAACATTGCATAATTAGAAACAGCTTCTGATTCTGTTATTGGATTTGATGCAATATTTACAGTCTTATTTTTTATTGGTTTAATATGTCTTATTTGCTCGAAAATACTTTTTAAAGCAAAGATTTCTTGTCTTGCAAAAGCTCCTGGGTATGCCCATCTTAATTCTTTTGGGTAAAGAGATTTAGCATATAAATCAGCAAAAACATGTAACCAAACAGTTTTTAAATATGCCGTTTTTTTATTTACACCATCTATATCTGTTAACCATTTCATAGAATGATGTAAATAACCAGCATTAGTTGTTATAGTTTTGTCAGTCATATCATTGATATGAATATTTGTCTTAAAAGTAGGAAGTCCTCCTGCAAGTTCTACTTCTTTATTTCCTTTTACTATATATTGCTTATCATGCTCATGTATCCAAGATTTTATCTGTCCTTTTTCTGTTTTTTCATTTTGAAAGAAAAATAACTCATGTTTTTCTGCAAGTTCTTTATCTGTATTTTCTAACCTTGTTTCTGTACCAACGAGAAAAACACGTCTATTTTCAAACTTTACAGGATAGCTGTTTTCATCAGTTCTATAATTTACACAAGAATTATTAGACCCAAAATCAATACCTACTGTAACATCAGTTAAATGTGTATGTGTGTGTGAATAATCTTTTACTCCATCATTTTTTAAAATCAAATAACCATAAACGTAATTTTTCCCTAAAATATGCTTACGTATTTCTATGCCAGCAAATGCCTTATTAGATTTTAAAATTTCATATCTATGATGCTTAGAAGATATTTTTCCAATTGGATAAGAAATTAAATTATTAACTTCAAGATGCTCATTTTCATATTCTTTTGAATATTTTACATCTTTTAATTTTGTATCCTGGTATAAAAATTTACCGTGTTCATCTACTATAAAATCATTATTTGGAACATCTTTAAAAAATGGTATCATTTGATAATCAGAAGTCTCATTATGAGGAAATTCTGAATATAAATAGTAAGAATTCCATTCTTTAGAAACAAAGTTAGGCCAGATAATAATATTTTGAGTGGTAGAAAGAGGAAGTATTTCATAAGATTTTTTTATCGGTGGAAAATCATTATCATCAACTTTTAAAATTAATTCTACAAGTAATTGATTTCCAGATACTTTACTTTTTAATCTATGATTATTTCCAGTATTTTTAATCTCAATAATATTTGCAATTTCAGTTTTAAAAACTTTCAATCCAATGGCACTAAATGGCAGAGCAAAATATCTGTTTTTTTTACTATCAGATGGATCTTGTATTTCTAAATAATGAATTACAGATTCATTCAAAGGTTGCCATTTATTTATATCTTTTATTTCTATAATTTTATCCTCTTGCAAAAGAAGTGTTTGAGGATCAATGTCGCTAACTCTTTTTTCTTCAACAAGAGTAAATTTCCCAAGATTATCAACAAATATACTTTGGTCTATATTAAAAAATTTTTTATAAGGATAAACAAAATCTAAAGGCTCGTCAAGATTACCAACATCTATTAAAGTATTTTCAGATTTTAAGAAAATTTCTTTTTCCCATTTTTCTAAAAATTCTTTAAAAACTAAAAAACTCAATTGTTTTTTTCCATTTCTATTTTTATTAATATCAGCTTCAAAAAATGGAATAACTTTAGAAAAATTTTTAACAAGCAAATACAAACTTTGCTGTTGATTTTGTGTCATTCCAGAACCTAACGGATCAATAAATTTACCATTTCTAAACCATGTTAATTCTCTTGGATCAATAACAGTATTTAATTCTTGATATTCAGAAGCAGTGAAAATTATAGAATAAGGAGAAATACCACCTATCAAAATATTTTTATAATAAATTAATTGAATAAAAGGTCTTTCTTCTGATTTAATAGGAAGTCTTTTTGGGTCGCACCATAAATCTTTATCATCAAATAACATACGACCAATTGCATTTGGAAAATAAAAATAATCTCTTAAACCTTTAGAATTCTTACTGTTTCCATAATCCATATAAATTGGTTTGCTAACAGATATTTGCTTAGGAAAACAAGCAATACAAGCAACTAAACCTTTCCATTCTTTTATTAGCTCCTTGTAAAATTCTATTAACCCAGCTGTTTTTATATTAGCATCAGTCTGAGTATAAGGAAATGCAAAACCAAATAATCTTGCTCTTGCCCAAGGAGTTGGTACTCCAGAAACCATAGAATTAAAAACTTCAGCAGTTACAGTTTCTGCTATTTTTCCTGTTTCCATACCTTTTATATAAGGCTGAGCTTCATCGAATTTGTGCCATCTTCCTCTTGGTTCTTTTTTTTCTGCGTGAGTACTTTTGCACAATAAAACTTTTGTTGGCATAATT
The DNA here is from genome assembly GCA_029938235.1 of Bacteroidales bacterium. Classification (GTDB taxonomy): domain Bacteria; phylum Bacteroidota; class Bacteroidia; order Bacteroidales; family 4572-128; genus 4572-128. The sequence continues at coordinate 4,584 of JAOZVH010000054.1, read as the reverse complement.
TTTATCTTTTGTTTATTTCAGTAAATTTATATAATTCATTTAATGCTGTACGCATCCTTTTAATTAAAACTTCACATTTATTTGTGATGGCAGGGTCGTCATTTGTTTCCTCTTTAAAATACTTTTCAAAAGTATCATAAGCGCTGCTAAAAAAACTCACACTGTAATTTCTATGTTCATAGTTTTTCAAATAAATTTTTTTATTAAAATCAAATCTCTCTAATTCTCTTAGATTATTACAAGAAAACAACTTAGAATTTAATAAAAATTTATCTCCTCCACCAGCAGAAAAATGCAATTGTCTTAGCCAACCATTTTTTAATCTACCATTGTCATAATCTACTTTAAAATGATATAAATCAAAATATCTCTTTAAAGCTTCAACCTCTCTTGGATCTATTTCCTTATAAGCATCTATATTTTTTAATATTTTTCCTTTACGTGCAGCTTCGAAAAAATCATATTTTTTTAAATTTACAATAAAAGACATAACAGTAAATAGACCTATTTTTTGAGCAAGATTTTCAGCATTTGCAATATCAATAAAATCTCCAAAATCTAATTTACCGTCATCTTCTACTGTTCTAAAATAATATTTTACTCCTCTTTTTTCATTTTTAATATTTTCTAAATTATTTTTTGGAGTTTTGAAAAAATCATAAGCTGCAAATGCAGCTAATAATTCTATATAATGAGAATCATTTTCTTGTTTTGCTCCTCCAGTTAAAGTAGTAGTACTTTTTGTAGTAGTTTTAAATCCTGCATTTTGTGTTCCAATCATATAAAACTTTTGATACATTTCTTTAACAGTTTCATCTTCATTATAAAACATCATTGCTGCCTGAGAATTCATAGCAAATTTTTCTGCTGTTGCAACTATTTTTTGAGAACTCAAATGTGAGTTGCTTGGTTTGTCAAAAGTAAAATAATTAGTTAATAAAGTAGAACCAAAATAAACATTACTAAGAGAACGTCCTTCTCTTGAAGAAGCTACAGCAGTGTTAAAAGCTTTAGGAATTATAGGAATAGATGAAGCGCCTGTGCCACCAAAAACCGAACCCATCACAAATGCTTTTACAGAATCGTTAGAAGCAGTATTTACAATGGTATCTATAAATTTTGCTAAATGTCCATTGTTATTTGTAAGAAATTCATCTACAATACTGTGGTACATTAAAAAAGAGCCAAGATGTGTTTGGGCGCGATAGCCATGTTTCAAATCAAATTCTCTTGTGTTTTTTGTAAATAAAAGATTTACCAAATTAGCTTTTATTTTATCTTCTCCTCTTAGAGAAAGTAAATCAGTAACTTGCGAGAACTTTGTTGCTTGTCCATAATCTGGACTGAATTCAAAATAATTTATTTTTGCAGAAAAAAAAGTGTCTTTTAAAGCGAAATGGTCTTTATCTACACCTTTCACCTGATTATAAACATTTATAAGATCTTTTAATCTTCTGAAATTTCCATTATCTCTGTCTGTGTCCAGAGCGAGAATATTTATTTCTTTCTCATCGAACATTCCAATTGCACAAAGATGCACAAAAGACTCCAGACAGCGCATACCTGTTCCGCCTATTCCAATTAAAAATAATTTTTCCATTTTTTTTTAAATATTAATCTGTTTTTGAAGAAAAAATAGTTCCAAACTTTGTTTTTGGAAATGCTTTAGCAATACCAAAAGCAATTAAAAAATAAGCAAAAGCACAAATGATCACACTAATAACATTAGTTTGTATAAAATCACTTTTTAAACCAGACCTATTAATAAAGCCAGATACTTTAAAAGTATTTATAGAAAATAATGCAACTACCGTAAGCGCTCCTATTATATAGAAAGCTGTTTGCCTTTTTTTTGAACTTTGGTCATTCAAACTTCCTTCATAAGGAATTAGTTCGGTAACTATCCAAAGTATTAATAAAAATAGCAAAGCTACTATTAATCCAAAAATAAATGTCTCCATTTGTAATGCTTCAAAATTCCGAGCAGTTATTGGAACATTCCTACCTGAAAGCAGGTCTATTAAAATTGATGATATTAACATTTTTATAAAATTAATTTTTAATTAACAAAATTATAATAAAAAAATTTAAAAAACAAAATTTTTTTTATTTTTTTTATAAAAAAAATAAAAAAAGTATGTCTATTAAAATTGATGAAATTAGCATTTTCATATAATTAATTTATTTTTTAAAAAAATTTACTAAAAGAAAAAAAGCAAATAAAATAAATAAAAAAATAAAAAAAGATACTATACTAAATTGAGTTGATGATATCGACCTAAAACTAAAATAATAAGTATAGATATTTTTATTTCTTGGTTCTAATGTGCTCAGTGCATATTTCATACTCGCATAAAGTCCATTAACTTCAGAATTTTCGAATTGATAATCATTCCATTTTAATAAATCGAAATTTCTTTGCTCTTGAAATTCAACATCTTTTAAATAAAGATCTATTCTAAAAGAACGAACATTTTCAAATTCTTCAAAACTAAAAGATTTATTGAACTTTATATAGAAAGAGAATTTATTACTGTCAATTTCATTAGTTTTTAGCTTAAAAATATCTTTAATTTTCCTTACTTTTTGCTTGTTATATTCATATTCTTTGATTTTTCCATCAAAACCTTCTGCACGCTCTTCCACAGGTAATTTATTATATTCTTCTACATATTCGTTATTTTCTTTTCTTTCGAGATATTCTTCTTTTGTCGCTGTAATATCCCAAACATTAAGAGCAAAATTATTTACTTTATAATTTGGATTTTTTAAATCTAAATTTATATCATAAAGAAATTTATTTTTTTCATAATCTTCCTGCATTGCGTTTCCATTAATGAAATCATATATATAATCTGTAAATAACGCTCTGTCTTCATTACCTTCGAACATAATAACTTCATAAGGAGGAATTTTTTCATCTTTGATTTTAATTTCTGCTCTTGATAAATTTTTAAGAAAACTCGTATTAAATCCTCTTTGGTTTTTTGGCATACCTCGATTTTCTTTTTTAACTTTAAAACCTTTAACAGAAAAATTTAAATGAACATATTGGTCTTTTTTATCTTTTGCATATCTTAAAAAATTTTCTATATTTGTTGTGATATCAGTGTTTTGCAATACAGAACGAGGAGTAAAAAAAATAAAAAATAATCGCATTTCCGGAACAAGTCTTCTGGAAGCACCCGGATTAAAAGTTCTAATTACAAAATCTATTTCTCCACCGTTTTCTAAAACTTTTCTAAAAGCGTCTCTTGCCCAAGCTTCTTCTGGATTAATGCAAGAATTTCTGTTTCCACCTATTCGTCTTCTGTTATATGTTCCATTAACATTTCTAACAAATCTATTTTCTTGTTTTGCAAGTTCTCCATCTGTAACTAAAATACTTTGTTCGTCTGGATTTTCAGCAATTTTTTTTACTACTCTATCCAATGAAGCATAGAGAGTATTGTAGTTATTTACATTTGCAAAATAAGAGTCATTGAAATCTTTTGAATTAATAAGTTCCAAATTAAATAAATCTTCACCATCTCTTTCCACTCCGGCAATTTTATAAAAAGATGTTTTATCCACTTGAAGAGAATTCCTTAAATCTGCAAATAAAGATCTGCAATTACGGTCATTTCTAAAAGGAACTTTCATTCCATTAGACATATCAACATAACAATGAGTTAAATCTTTTGCTTCGCCTTTTTCTATTTTTTCATATTCAGAAAGAGATTGTAAATTATCCCAGTCTTGAAAATTCATATGAGTATTTCCTCTGTTACTTCCACCGCTAAATACTGAATACAAAATAACAGCAAAAATAATTCCTCCTATAACAAATAATGGTTTTTTCATAAAAAAATTTTTATAAAATTATAATTTTTTTATAATTTTAATAATTAAATTCGTAGATTAATTTTTTATCACCTTTTTTTCCTAAATAATCTTTTATTATTTGAGAATTATCATCTATTTTTACCATAATTTGAAAATCTGTTTCCACAGGTGAACCATTTTTGTAATTATAATAATTAACAAAAATCTGATATTTACCATTAGGAATTTCTCTTAAAAATACAATATTTTCAACAGGCTTTAATGATTTTCTACTTCCTGCATTCATATCTACATCCAAAATCCCGCCATCTGATGATCTTTTATGACCAAAATAAATTATTTCTCCGGAAGGAGTTTTTAAATGGAGGTCTAAATCATTATAATTGTCCCAAATAAGTGAAATTCTAATTCTACCGTCTTTAGCTTTTTCTCTTTCTAAACGTTCTTCAAATTCCAAATCCATACCGTCAAAAATCCCAAGAAAATTTATTATCAGAACAAAAGTAATAACTCCAAAAATTAAAAATAAAAGCTGTTTTAAAGTATTTTTTTCCATTATTTATATTTTATAAATTTTTTGCAATTTAAAAAATATTTTATTTTTAATAAAAAAAAACATTTTTTTGAAATTATTAAAAATTTGGGCGAATTTGGAAAAAATTTTTTTTTTGAAATTATTAAAATTTTCACGTTTTTTGAAAAAAATTTTTTTTTGAATTATAAAAAATGTTAAAATTTGGTCATTTTTTGAAAAATATT
>JAOZVH010000245.1 GCA_029938235.1 Bacteroidales bacterium | reverse complement strand
TTTCACAATTTTTTTGTAAAAAAAACTCCCATCACAAAAAGGTTAGATAACCAAAATTTTTTCAAAAATTGCCCAAAATTTTAATATTTTTTAAATCAAAATAAAAAAATTTTTTTCAAAAAACGTCCAAAATTTTAATATTAAAAAAAAACAACATTGGTGTTTTTTCTAAACCTCATGTTTGATTCTAAAAAATCGTCCAAAATTTTAATAATTTTTATTTTCAATTAAAAAAAATTTTTTTCAAAAATTGTCCAAAATTTTAAATTATAAAAATGTTAAAATATTTATCGTTTTTTTGAAAAAAATTTTTTTTTAATTGAAATTAAAAAATCGTAAAATTTTGGCGTTTTTTGAAAAAATTTTTTTTATAATTAAAAAAATTATAATATGAATATTGATTTTTTACGAATAATTTTTGTTTTTTTAATCTTATTGCTTTGGTTTTTGGAAGAAGCAAAATCTCAAAATAGTAAAATTCAAAAATTTAGAAAATTATCTTATCCGGAAAAAATTTGGGTAATTACTCATCCATTTTTGATTTTTAAAACAATGAGAATTTCTGAAATGGCAAAAAAAGTATCAAAGGAAATGGAAAAAGATAATGATTTAGATAATGATGGAAACGGTGGAGAGGTAGATGCTTTTAGACATGCTTTTTGGATGGCTTCTTTAAGTCAAAAAATCCGCAAAAGAGCAGTTAGAAAACTTGGAATTGCTCACGAAAAAGGAAATAAAATAGATTTTGAAAAAAGAAAATTAGAAGACGGAACTATTCCGGACAAAATTTCTTCCGAAATGGATTTAAAAAATAATGAAATAGGAATTGAAATCGGTTATAAGAATAAAAATAAAACAAAAGAAGAATTAATTATTTTAATAAAAGATGCTGTAATTTATGGTAAATTATGGAAAATAAAAAAAAATAAAAATGGAAGTTTTTTAGATAAAAATAATAAAATCATTAATAAAAATGAATTAAAAGGCAAATGGGAAAATAATAAGGTTTTAATAAAAACTAATGAATAATTTTTTTGGAAAAAATTTGAAATAATTAATAATGATAACTATTTTTGCATTTTTAATTTAAAAAATATAAAATATTGTTATGTTTATATTAATGGTAATAATTTTTGTTCTTGGCTACGCGGCGATTGCTTTAGAACATCCCTTAAAAATAGATAAAGCCGCTTCGGCTTTATTGATAGGTGTTTTGACTTGGGTAATTTACATCTTGGGAAGTGCTGACATTTTAGGTTTAGGACATAGTACTGCTTGGGAAAAGTTTTTAGTACTTAATCCAGACAAAGATACAGCTGCAGGAATGGTGAATTTTATTGCTCACCATGAAATTTTACATCACCTTGGTGAAATTTCGGAGATATTATTTTTCTTACTTGGTGCAATGACCATAGTTGAAATAGTGGATCAACATCAAGGTTTCAAGTTAATTACTGACAGAATAACAACAACAAATAAAGTAAAATTACTTTGGATACTTAGTTTTTTAACTTTTTTTATGTCAGCAGCATTAGACAATTTAACGACAACTATAGTTCTTGTAGCTTTACTAAGAAAATTAATTGCTGATAAAGAAACCAGATGGTTTTTTGCAAGTATGGTAGTTTTAGCAGCAAATGCTGGTGGTGCATGGTCGCCGATAGGAGACGTTACAACAATTATGTTATGGATAGGCGGACAAGTTACAAGTTTAAATATCATAACTATGGTAATTTTACCAAGTCTTGTTACTATGATAGTTCCATTAGTTATATTAACTTTTTCTTTAAAAGGAACCGTAGAACGACCAGTTTTAGATGCTTCACAAACAAAAGAATTTACTACTGAAAAAGAAAGAAAGTTCGTTTTAATTTTTGGTGTTAGTGCTTTATTATTTGTTCCAGTTTTTAAAACTGTAACACATTTACCTCCTTATATGGGAATGTTATTTGGTCTTGGTGTTTTGTGGGTTATTACAGAAATTATGCACAAAAGAAAAAGTGAAGAAGACAAAAGACGTTTATCGGTTGTTGGAATTTTAACAAAAGTTGATGTACCAACGGTTTTATTTTTCTTAGGAATTTTATCTGCTGTAGCAAGTATGCAATCTGCGGGACAACTTGGAATACTTGCTGATTTTTTAGATGAAAATCTTCATGATATTTATTTAATAAATTTAGCAATTGGAGTTTTATCTTCTATAGTTGATAATGTACCTCTTGTTGCTGGTGCGATGGGAATGTATGATATTGCTCCGGCTGGTTCGGTTGATTATCAAGCTTTCTTTGTTGTAGATGGTCTTTTTTGGGAATTTTTAGCTTATTGTGCCGGAACAGGTGGAAGTATTTTAATTATTGGGTCCGCTGCTGGTGTTGCTGCTATGGGAATGGAAAAAATAGATTTTATTTGGTATTTTAAGAAAATAAGTCTTTTGGCATTTATTGGATATATTGCTGGTGCAGGAGCATATTATTTACAAGCTATAATATTAAACCACGCTTAAAATAAATAAAATTTCAATAAACATTTTTTGAAAAATTTTTTATTTTTCTAATCCGTAAAAACAATTGTTTTTGCGGATTTTTTTTTATAAAAAAAAATTTTTATAAAAAACACCATTTTTTTTTAGATTTGTTTTTTATAAAAAACAAAATAATGAATTTTAAAAAATTTGCAACTATTGTTTTTATTTTAATTTTAATAACGGTATTTATTTCTTTTTTATTTTTTCCTATAAAAAAGAACAAAATTTACCGTCCTAAAAAAGAAGCAATTAACAGTTTTGAAATTGAAGGTACTTTAGCTTTTTTTAATAAAAAAAATAAAAATTTAATTTCAAAAATTAATGTAGAAATAGCAAACAATGATTTTGAAAAAGCAAGAGGTTTAATGCACAGACGTTTTATGCCAGAAAATGTAGGTATGGTTTTCATCTCTGATGAAGCAAAACAACAATCTTTTTGGATGAAAAACACTCATATTGCCTTAGATTTGATTTTTGTAGATGCGAACTCTAAAATAGTTCAAATATCAGCTAATGCAATTCCTTATTCTGAAAAATCTATTCCTTGTGAAAAAAAAGCAAAATACGTGATAGAAGTGAACGAATATTTTTGTGTAAACAATAATATTTCTGTTGGCGATAGTATTTTTTTGAAAAAAATAAATTTAAAATAAATTATGACAAAATATATATTTGTAACAGGTGGAGTAACTTCTTCCTTAGGAAAAGGTATAATATCATCTTCCTTAGCAAAACTTTTGCAGGCAAGAAATTATTCCGTGACCATACAGAAATTAGATCCTTATATTAATATTGACCCAGGAACTTTAAATCCTTACGAACATGGTGAATGTTATGTTACTGAAGACGGAGCAGAAACAGATTTGGATCTTGGACATTATGAGAGGTTTTTAAACATTTATACTTCTCAGGCAAATAATGTAACCACAGGAAAAATTTATTCCTCTGTAATAAATAAAGAAAGAAAAGGTGATTATCTTGGTAAAACGGTTCAAATTATTCCTCATATTACAGACGAGATAAAATATAGAATAAAATTGTTAGGAAAAAATAATAAATTCGATTTTGTTATTACAGAAATAGGAGGTACAGTTGGTGATATAGAATCTCTTCCATACATAGAAGCAATTAGACAATTAAAGTGGAAAAGTCCAGATGAAATTCTTGTAATTCATTTGACATTAGTTCCATATTTATCTGCGTCTAAGGAATTAAAAACTAAACCAACTCAACATTCTGTAAAAATGTTGCTTGAAAATGGGGTTCAGCCAGATATTTTAATTTTACGAACAGAACATTCTTTAAATAAAGATATTCGTAAAAAAGTGGCTTTATTTTGTAATGTAGATATAAATTCTGTAATAGAATCCATAGATGTAAAATCCATTTATGAAGTTCCCATAAAAATGCAGGAGGAAAAATTAGATATTACTGTTTTGAAAAAATTAGGTCTTCCAGTTTTAGAAAAACCAGATTTAATTTTATGGAAAAATTTTTTAAAAAAATTAGAAAATCCAGAAAAAAATACAAAAATTGCCATAGTTGGAAAATATGTTGAACTTCCCGACGCTTATAAGTCAATAGTAGAATCTCTAATTCATGCCGGAGCAAAAAATAATTGTAAAGTTCAATTGAAATTTGTTCATTCTGAAAATGTAATTGCAAATAAAGAAAAAAATATTTTTTCTGATGTGAAAGGAATACTTGTGGCACCAGGTTTTGGACACAGAGGAATAAATGGAAAAATTCTTTCCGCAAAATATGCAAGAGAAAATAACATTCCTTTTTTTGGAATTTGTCTTGGAATGCAATGTGCGGTAATTGATTTTGCACAAAATGTTTTGAATTTAAAAGATGCTAATTCAACAGAAATGCATAGAAATACAAAAAATCCTGTAATTGACATTATGGAAGAGCAAAAAGGAATTACTGAATTCGGTGGAACTATGCGTCTTGGAAGTTATATGTGTAAAATAAAAGAAAATTCAAAAGCTTTTCAAGCATATAAAAATACTTCTATAAAAGAAAGACACAGACATCGATATGAATTTAATAATAATTTTTTAAAAGAATATGAAAAAAATGGAATGATGGCAACTGGAATTAATCCAGATACTGAATTAGTAGAAATTATAGAAATTCCAAAACATAAATGGTTTGTTGGTGTACAATTTCACCCGGAGTATAAAAGTACTGTTGTTAAAGCTCATCCATTGTTTATAGAATTTATAAAAAACACAATTTATTAAAAAATATTGAAATTTTGGACGTTTTTGAAAAAAAATTTTTTTTATTTTGAAATAAAAAAATATTAAAATTTTCACGTTTTTTGAAAAAAATTTTTTTTGAAATTGAAAAATATTAAAATTTTCACGTTTTTTTGAAAAAAATTTTTTTTAATTT
>JAOZVH010000244.1 GCA_029938235.1 Bacteroidales bacterium | reverse complement strand
TGCAATACAAATCAAAAATAGCTTTTCTGTCCAAAGATGTAGAACCAATATTTTCATTTTTTAAAAATTTTAGATCGACAATTTTACCAATTTGAGAACCCAAATAACATTAAAAAATCCATCAAAAGATCTTTATTAACATCTTGACCAAATAACTTTTTAAATCCAAAATCTGTAAATGGATTTATAAATATTGCTTTATTCTTTTTTTTCATAATATTTAATTTAAAATGCAATTAATAAAAAAATTTTGAAAAAAAATTTTTTTTTCAAAAAACGTCAAATTTTTAATGATTTTTTATATTTGTAAAAAAAACGTAAATATTTTATTATGAAAAATATCTTAATTTTTATTCTTTTTTTTACAAATTTTGCTTTTGTGAAAAAAGTTTTTTCGCAAAATGATTGTCAAATTGGCAATCGTTTGGAGATTAAAAGTGAAAATATCAATCAAAATGATATTCAGAAAAAAATAGCAGAAGAAAAATTAATGTACAAAGAAGCTGATATTACAAATATCAAAAAACGAATTGATAATTGTAACGAAAATATGGACGCTAATTTATCATTGATTAAACAAAAAATTACTAAAAACTTTTTGAATATACAAGAAGTTTTTGCTAATAGAGATATCAAAGACCTTAAAAATCATATTGGAGGATTAGAAAAATCAAAGAAAGAAGCAAAAATTAAATTAGAAAATAGTCTAAGTAAACAAACATCATACACAGGATTATTTTTGGTTCTGTTAAAAAACACAGATTATTACGATAAAAAGGAAGATTTAGTACTAAAAGCTGAGAAAGCTGTTAAAAATACAGCAATAGAAAATTTACTCGGAACACATATTAAAAGAGTAACTGAAGCAGATAATTTTCAAAATATCAACGATGTCATTAGCTCTATTAATAGTGGTAAAATACATTATGAAGCACCTGAACACCAAAAAGATAATGAAACAGGAATATTTGTTTTTTTTACAAGGATTGAAATGTCTCCTTTGATAGCAAAATTAAATAAAACAAACAATTCTCAAATTAATATACAAAATGCCACAGCCATAGATATTCAAAACGAACCAGATTATATCAGTAAATTACAAACCTTAGGAGTTCCAAAATATATTATTGATTATATGAAAGAAAAAATAAATCAAAATAAAACAAGGGTTTTGAATCACAATCAAACAACAGATATGACATTAAATAAATTATTGAAAGAAGGAAATGAACAGATTATAAGATTAGAGAATGAAATAAAAGAGCAAAAAAGACAACTGAAAGGAAAAGAAAAAACAATGAAAAAAATCCTATCGGACATAAATATAACATATAATTTTAGTAAAGCAGACAAAAATGCTCAAAAAGCCATTGATTATTTCAAACAACAAATAGCAAAATTAGATAAACAATGGAATAAGGAAAAAAATAAAGAAATTTACTATAAAGAAGTGGATTTTGGAGTTCTTAATGATTTAGCAAAAACACAGGCAGAACAAATAATGGATTTATATAATATTGTTAAAAAGTCTCGTGTAACAAAGCTAATTAAAAGTTCAGAAGTTTTTCAGATAAAAAATTATCAAATTGAAAATTATGAGACAAGCGAGACAGTAGAAGTACGTAGAAAAATAGATAAGTTTTGGGTATATCCTATGGTTCTAAATAGCAGGTCATTCAGAATTTTGATAGCTTTTAAATTTAAAATTACGGATAAAATAGAAAAAACAGAAACACCTGATGATAAACAAGATTTTGTCATAGAAGGAATGAAAATGATATTTGTAGAAGGTGGTACTTTCAAAATGGGAAGTAATGATGACGATGATGATGAAAAACCAATTCACGAAGTAAGAGTAAATGATTTTTATATAGGAGAATTTGAAGTTACACAAAAACTGTGGAAAGAAATAATGGGTAATAATCCATTTTATTTCAAAGGAGATGATTTACCTGTTGAAAAAGTAAGTTGGAATGATGTGCAGGATTTTTTAAAAAAATTAAATAAAAAAACAGGAAAGAATTTTAGATTACCGACAGAAGCAGAATGGGAATATGCCGCAAGAGGCGGAAATAAAAGTAAAGGATATAAATATTCAGGAAGTAATGATATAAATGATGTGGCTTGGTATACAAAAACAACTAATGATAAAGGAACAGAACCTGTAGGAAATAAACAAGCTAATGAACTTGGCATTTACGATATGAGTGGGAATGTTTGGGAATGGTGTTCTGACTGGTATGACAGCAATTACTATAGTAATAGTCTTAAAGAAAATCCTACAGGTGCTACAAGTGGTTCGAACCGTGTTTTGCGTGGTGGAAGTTGGTACAACAACGCTAAGTATTGTCGTCCAGCGGATCGCAGCAACGACGGCATAGGCTTTCGTCTTGCTTTCGTTCCGTAGTTTTGAGGGGTCTCCTATCCATAATATGGCGTATAAACAACTTTCCAAAAGTTTAAAACTTTTGGAAAGTTAAACTAAACGATAAAACAACGACTTAGGCTTTCGTGTCCTTTTTAGTTTATAAAGACATCTATCATTTGTGAGCTAACAAAATAAAAAAAAAAGTAATAATTAATTTTTCTTTTAAATTTTTGGATAAACAACTTTCCAAAAGTTTAAAACTTTTGGAAAGTTAAACCCATATGCGTCAAGCGTCTCGCTTGACACGTAAGCATCTTTTGTTAAGCTTTTTTAAAACTTTGGAGATTTTAAAAAAACCTACAAAGTTTGATATGCTTTGAAAACGCTATTTAAAAGTAGATTTATTAAAAATAAAACTTTTTTTCTTTAAAAACTGTTTTTTCTTTTTAAGAAAAAAAAATTATAAGTACTCTTGCAAAAGTTTTTCCGTATTGAAATATTCTGCGCCTGTGCGGTGTTTTCACCGCACAATTCAAAAAAACGCCGAAATTTTACGAATTTTTTAAATTAAAAAAAAATATTTTTTCAAAAAAACGCTGAAATTTTACGAATTTTTTAAATTAAAAAAAAATATTTTTTCAAAAAAAAAAAACGCCGAAATTTTACGTAGCGACAAGGCATGCCTTGTCGCTACATTTTTTAAATAAAAAAAAATTTTTTTTCAAAAAAACGCCGAAATTTTACGAATTTTTTAAAATTTTAAAAAAATTATTGCAAATTTCAATATTAATTTTATTTTTTCTTATCTAATAGATAATTATAATTTTTCCAAAATTTTTTATTATATTTTATATTTTCGTAGTAAGAGCGTTTTTTAATTACTTGAACGTTTGTTGTTGTAATTTTATTTATAATCATTTCAGTTTGTAAATTTTCTGTCTTTTTTTCAGAATTTTTTTTATTTTCAAAAATGTGATGACGGTTGTAATTTACATAACTCAAATAATAATTTTTTTTATGCTTTTTATAAATTACTGTAAAATCATATTCTATAGAAATCGGTTTCCAATTTTGTCTTTTTTCATTTACATAAAAAGAACGTCCAAGTTTTGAATAATTAGAAGATTTTGCAAAAGTTTCATTTTTTACAACTGCAAAATCTTTTTGATTAATATAAATTTTTCCTTTGTATTCTGTTGCATAATAATCTCCTGTTCTGTTTAGAGAAGGTTCTTTTAAATTATAATCTATAACCCAAATTGTATCGCCTTCATAAGTTGTTTTTTTTAATAATTTAAAATCATATTTTTCTAAATGATTACTATCGAGAACGTTAGCTCTAATTCTAACTATATCCATTTCCAGAAGATCATCTAATTTTGTTGTTCCGGAAATTAATGAACTTTTTGAATCGAAATTCTTTTTTACTTGCAAAAATTTATAGGATCTTTCCTTAAAAACTCTGTAGCTATTTCCTCTTGTATAACCGTTTGCATCATAAAGTTTGACAGCCGCTTGACGAACCCTATCTATTTTATCATTAATTTTTTTTTCTTCTTTATAATAAATATCATAATTGAAAGCCGTTTGCAAATAATTTTCATTTAATTTTTTTATTGCTGTTTTCAGCATTTTCATATAAACCTTAGATTTTGAGACAATTTCTACACTTTCTATTTTGTAGCTTTTTGGAAAAAGTTTTACTGTAAAAAAATTTTTTTCATCTATTTCGCTAATTTTTTTATAAAAAGTTTTATAGCCAACAGCAGAAATTTGAAGAGTTTTATCTTTATATGTTTTAGGTATTTTAACTTCAAAATCGCCGTCAAAGTTAGAAGCATTACCTATATAAGTATCAACAACACCAATATTTGCATAAGCAACTCCTTCGCCAGTTTCTTCGTCTAAAACTTTTCCTTTTATGATAATTATTTTAGATAAATTTTCAGAAAAGCAAAAATTTATATTAAAAAATACAAGAATTAAGGTAATAAGAAAAATATTCTTTTTCATTTTTAATGAATTTAATAATTTAATAAAAAAATTTTTTTTAAATTTAATTTGTAAAATTAATAATTTTTAATTTTTTCAAAAAAATTTTTTACAAAAAATGACGTTTTTTTAAATTTTTTTGAAAAATTGATTCTTGAAACCTTTTATGAAATATAATTTTTTTTATTATTAAAATATAAATATTATGATTCATCGTCCACGCCATAGCCGTATCTAAGGAATAAATTATTGATTTTAAAATAATTATAATATTTTTTATATCAAAAAAAATATTTCTATTCGATACTTCAAGATTTTACAAAGAATTTATCCAATTTATTTTAATAGAATAATTAAACAATTACAAAAAATTCTTTTGTAAAATAAAAGCATTGAAATCTTAAATTTATTATTAATTATTGGAAATAACATATTATTAAATCCATTCTTTTATTATGATAACAAATTGAAATCATTAGAAAACAATATTAAATCAGCGATTTAATAACATTTTACATTTTTGTTTCCATATATTATAGATTTTTATCGAGAATTATCCTCATTTAAATCATATTTATAGATATAATTTGGTTCAAA
>JAOZVH010000053.1:5869-17223 GCA_029938235.1 Bacteroidales bacterium | reverse complement strand
TTTTCAAAAAAACGCCAAAATTTTAACATTTTTTAAAATTAAAAAAAAATTTTTTCAAAAAAACGCCAAAATTTTAACATTTTTTAAAATTAAAAAAAATTTTTTTCTAAAAAACGCCAAAATTTTAACATTTTTCAATTTACAATTAAAATTTTTTTTTCAAAATTCGTCCAAAATTTCAATATTTTTTAATTTCAAAATAAAAAAATTTTTTTCAAAATTCGTCCAAAATTTTAACATTTTTCAATTTACAATTAAAAAAAAATTTTTTCAAAATTCGTCCAAAATTTTATCAATTTTATTTTAAATAAAAAAAAATGTTTTTTTTATTTAAAAATTTTTAATTTTACAAAAAATTTTTAAATAAAAAAATATGGCAAAAAGGGACTATTATGAAGTTCTTGGTGTAACTAAAGATGTTTCTAAACAAGATTTAAAAAAAGCATACAGAAAACAAGCAATAAAATATCATCCGGATAAAAATCCAAATAATAAGGAAGCTGAAGAAAAATTTAAAGAAGCAGCAGAAGCTTATGAAATTCTAAATAATCCAGAAAAAAGAAAACGTTATGACCAATTTGGACACAGTGGATTAAGTGGAAGCAGTGGTTTTAGTGGACAAAATATGGATATGGAAGATATTTTTAGCCAGTTTGGAGATATTTTTGGTGGATTTTCTGGTTTTTCTGGTTTTGGCGGCGGCGGAAGAGAAAGAGGTAGAAGAGTTTCGAAAGGTGCTGATTTAAGAGTAAAAATGAAATTAACTTTGGAAGAAGTTTTAAATGGTGCAACAAAAAAGATAAAAGTAAAAAAATATATCTCTTGTAAATCATGCAATGGAACAGGTGCAGAAAGAGGCTCTTCTTATAGTACATGTTCAACTTGTAAAGGAACAGGACAAGTAACAAGAATAACAAGAACAATACTCGGACAAATGCAAACCGCATCAATTTGTCCACATTGTTCCGGAGAAGGAAAAACCATAACAAATAAATGTAAAAATTGTTATGGTGAAGGGATTGTAAAAAGCGAAGAAACAATTAGCATAGATATACCTAAGGGAGTTTCAGATGAAATGCAAGTTTCTATGAGTGGAAAAGGAAATGCTGCTCGTCGTGGAGGAATAAATGGAGACTTATTTGTTTTGATAGAAGAAGAAAAACATAAAGATTTTATCAGATATGAAAATGATTTGCATTATGATTTACATATAAGTTTTCCAGAAGCAGCACTTGGCATTATTGCTGAAGTTCCAACTTTAGAACAGAAAGTTAAAATAAAAATTCACGCCGGAACACAATCTGGGAAAATTTTACGTCTAAGAAATAAAGGTTTACCAAGTGTAAATAGCTATGGAAGAGGAGATTTAGTACTTACTATAAATGTTTGGATTCCAAAATTTCTTACAAAAGAAGAAAAAAAATTATTAGAAAAATTAAAAAAATCAAATAATTTTAATCCAAAACCTTCCAAAACAGAAAAAAATTTTTTTGAAAAAATGAAAGATTATTTTTAATATTTAAATTTTTTTTAATAATAAAAATTTTTCTTTATTTTTGATAAATAAAAAAATTTTTAAAATTATATATATGTTACAATTTATAGGTGGAATGGGCGGTGCTGAAATTTTTATAATTTTTCTTGTGGCACTTTTACTTTTTGGTTCTAAAAAAATTCCTGAATTAGCAAAAGGACTTGGAAAAGGAATAAATGAGTTTAAAAAAGCAACTAATAATATCAAAAAAGAATTAAATGATAGCGATGTGAAAGAAATTTCAAAAGATATTAAAGATATTAAAGGAAAATTAAAACAATAAATAATTTTCTTTTTTTTAAAAAATATCATTTTTTTATTTTTTAAGTTCCTTTCAATTTTTAATTGAAAGGAACTTTTTTTTATTTAATTTTTTTTTCAAACAGATTGAATTTTTGGAAAAATTTATTTTTTTTCTCTAAAATCATAAATTCCAACATTAAAAAAAATAAACTCAAAGCAATGAAATATTGAAAATAATTTTCAAAATCTTCTGCCTTACTTATTTTTAGTTCACTTTTACTCATTTTGCTAATTTCTTTAAATAAAATATTTAAACTTGTTGTTGCGTTGTTTGCTCTTACATAAATTCCTCCTCCGGCTTTTGAAATTTCTGCAAGCGTTTTTTCGTTTAACTTTGAAATTACTGTTGCTCCATTTTTATCTTTTTTATAAGATCTTTTTCCTTTTACAGGAATTGGTGCTCCTTTTGGTAATCCCATTCCAACGGTATGAACAAAAATATTTTCTTCTTTTCTTGCTTCTTCGGCAATTTTTATTGCATCTTCTTCGTGATTTTCTCCGTCTGTAATAATAATCAAAGCTTTATTTTTATCATTTTCCGTAGAAAAAGAACTCATAGCCAATTCTATTGCCGAACTTATAGATGTACCTTGTTTATTTATAAAACCAACGTCTATATTATTTAAAAACATTTTAGCTGCTTGAAAATCAGTTGTTAATGGTAATTGAATATAAGCTTCGCCAGCAAAAACTATTAAACCAATTTTGTCATTTTCAAGTTTTTCTATTAGCCTATAAATTGCTCTTTTTGAACTTTCTAAACGATTTGGCTTAATATCTTCAGCCATCATACTGTTAGAAATATCCAAAGCAATCATTATTTCTATACCTTTTTGACTTTTGTTTTCAGTTTTTATTTTCGAAACAGAACGGGCCTGAGAAATGGCAAAAATTAAAAAAAATAAGGAAATTATTAAAAAAAAAAATTTTATCTGTGGACGAGAATTAGAAAATTCTGGCATTAATTGTTTTACAATTTCAAAATCTCCAAATTTTTTAATCGATTTTTTTTTTAAATGTAAAGTCAAATAAAATAAAAATATAAAAATTGGTAATAAAAATAAAAAATAAAAATATTCTGGATTTGCAAATTCAAACATTTTATAAAATTATAAATGAAAAATTAAATTATTTTTTAAACCATTTCATTGCCTCTTCTTTTTCAACAAAATATCTTGTTAATAAAAGTTCATCACTTTCATCAGCAAATTGCTCTAATGAAATTTGAGAAATAAAATCCTCACTTTCTATCATTGCTAATTTTTTAACATCATATTTTTGAAAAATTTCAAAAATATTTTTTACTGACCATTCCTGTAATTCAACAGTAATTATAAAAAGATAATCAATATTTATAGACAATACAAATTTAGGTCTATATATTTCTATCATTTTAACTATATTTCCATTCCATTCTTTGAAATCTTTTTCAGAAGCTTCTTCCGTGATTTTTTCCCATTGAAAAATCATTAAAGATTTTTCAATTTCAAAATAAATTTCTAAAAATTTATTATTATAAATTAAATTCATAATTTTTATTTTAATTTTTTACAAAATTATTTTTTTTTTTAATTTTACAAAAAAAAATTATAAAAAATGAAAAATATTTATTTTACAATAATTATTATTTTATTTTTATTTTCTTGCTCTGAAGAAAATAAGTTTAAAAAAAATAATTCTGGCTTAGAATACTTTTTTATTAAAAAAGTTAAAAAGAGTAAAAAGCCCAAAATAGGAGATATTTTAATTATGAACTTAAAATATTCCACAGAAAAAGATAGTATTTTACAAGATTCAAAAAACTTGAAAATGCAATTTAAAAAGCCATCTTATGAAAATGCCAGCATAGAAGAAGCAATTTCTTTGATGAAAGTTGGTGAGAAAGCAAAATTTAAAATTGATGCAAATAATTTTTATGAAATTACAAAAAATAGAGAATTACCAAGTTTTTTAAAAGTTGGTGATATTTTAATTTTCGAAATAGAATTAATTGGTTTTCAGACTTTTGAAGAATTTTCCGAAGAAAGAAGAATAGCTTATCATTCTAATAAAAAGGAAGAAAACAAAATTTTAAATGACTATTTAAAACGTACAAATGTAACAGTAAAACCAACAAAAAGCGGTTTATATTACATAGAAACAAAAAAAGGAAAAGGTAAAAAAGCCGAAAAAGGCGATATAATTATCGCACATTATATTGGAAGTTTTATAGATGGAAAAATATTTGATTCATCTTACAGTAGGAAAAAAAAGTTTAAGTTTGTGCTTGGAAATAGTCAATTTATTCCTGCTTTGGAAGAGGCATTTTTGAAAACTCATGAAGGCACAACAGCAAAATTAATTATTCCGTCAGAAATTGCTTATGGAGAAAATGGATTAAAAAATTTTATTCCGCCTTTTGCAAGTTTAATTTTTGAAATAGAAGTTTTCAAAATTATAAAAAAATAATTGTTTTTAAATAAAAAAAAAATTATTATTGTATAATTAATAATTTAAAATTATTGGCTATGAAAATTACAAAAAATTTTTTTTTTATCGCTTTTTTATTTTTATTATTTTTTTCTTGCTCTGAAAAAAAAGAATTGATAAAAGAACCATTTGAAAGTCTTGACCCAGAATTTATTACAATAGCTATTTTTGCAGAAAAAGGTGATACAGTAAATTTAACAAATGGAACACAAATTATTGTTCCTCCAAATGCTTTTATGCATTCTAATAAAAAAATTGTAAGAGGTTGGGTTGAAGTTCTTTATAGAGAATTACACAGCGCAGACGATATTTTTTATTCGGGAATTTCTATGAAATATGACAGTGCCGGAATAAAAAATCATTTGCAAACTGCAGGAATGTTTGAAATTAGAGCATTGCAAAATTGTAAATTTTTGAAAATTAATAATTGTGAAAACTGTGAAAAAAGCATAAAAGTTCATATGGCTTCTTATCAAAATGGAAACGATTATAATTTCTATTTTTTTGACGAAGAAAAAAATAATTGGGTTTTTAAAAAAAATGTTGCTCCGGAAATTAATTCTCGTAAAAAAGAAATTAAAAAAGAAATTGATATTTTACGAAAAAGAATGGAAGAAATTACACCGAAACAAAGGTTTCCTGTGGATGAAGATTGCTTCATTTTTGATTATAATGCTTTTATAGATATTTTTTCTTACGATAGTAATTATCAAAAAAATATCAATAAATCTCATTGGTATGGAATAAAATGGTCTGGAATACAAGCACATGAATATGCAAAATTTAACGGTAAAAGATACCACGCAGCACTTTTAGTTTGGAAAGATCTACTAAAAAAAGAATTTCCAAAATGGATTTCAAAACATAAAATACAAAAAATTTTAAAAGAATTAGACACAAATAAATATTTATTAACTGTCATTTCTAATGACAATAAAAGAATTTATTCTACTGAAATAGAAGCAATTAGACCATTAAAATCTCTTTACGCTAAAAAATTAAATAATTGGATAAAAGAATATAAAAGAAAAGTAAAAGAATTAGAAGAGATAAAAAAACGATTAGAAAATTTAGAAAAAATAAAAAAATTAGAAGCAGATGTTTTTAGGTCTTATAAAATAAGAGAATTTGGAATTTATAATTGGGACAAAATTATGAAAGAAGAAAATGTTAAAGTTTTTGCAACTTTCGAAATAGAAGGAGGAAAAAAATTGATAGAAAACCAACAAATTTCTTGTATTTATGAAGATAAAAAATCAGTAATTAAATATAATTATAAAAAAAATGGTTTTGAAATTCTTTTTATTCCAAATACAAAAACTAAAATTATAGCAGTTATGCCAGATAATACGATGGCAATTTTTTCTGAACAAAAATTTCAGGAAATAGATTTTGAAAAAATTAAAGAATCCTCAGAAGTTGATAAAATAAATTTTAAAATGTATTTGAAAAAAATATAAAAAAATTAAAATTGCTATTTTTTTAATTTCAAAATAAAAAACATTGAAATTTTGGACGTTTTTTTGAAAAAAATTTTTTTTATTTTTAAATTAAAAAATATTGAAATTTTGGACGATTAAAAAAAAAGAAAATTTTGGACATTTTTTAAAAAATTTTTTTTTGAAATTGAAAAATGTTAAAATTTTGGACGTTTTTTGAAAAAATTTTTTTTTTGAAATTAAAAAATATTGAAATTTTGGACGAATTTTGAAAAAATTTTTTTTATTTTAAAATTAAAAAAAAATAAAATTTTGGACGAATTTTGAAAAATTTTTTTAAATAAAAATTATTTTTAATTTTTTAAAATCTAATTTGTAATTTTGCACGTATCCCAAACTTTTGAATATCTGGATTGTCTAAATAAGACAAACGCCATACAGCATCTATACGAATAATTTTAAATATATTTTCTATTCCTACTCCTGCTTCATAATAAGGCTTTTTAGAAACTTCATTTAATAAATTTTCCGGAAAATCAATAACATCTCTATGTTTACTATCCAATTCACCAATAACACCTTTTCCATAAATTATTTCTCTCCATTTTAATTTTCTAATTAATGGAAATTTGTTCAAAAATAAACCTCCAAAATGATGCTCTAAATGTAAACTTATATATTTATCACTTGCAAATTCATAATAATTCATCATATTAAAAGAAGACAAATCAAAAGCATAAGTTTCATTACCTTCGTGCAACCTCAACAAAGGATAAGGAAGTTTTCCAAATAAATAACCACTTTCAGCAACATATTTTAATCTTCCAAATGTTCCAACATTTAAATAATGTTCATAAATCATAGTTATTTTAAAATATTCATAATCAGATTCTAAAACTCCTTTTAATCCGGCGGTAAGATTCAAATTAATAATTGGAAATTCTGTTCCGAGACTTATCCTACTAAACTGCCCATAAACAAATTTTTCATTATAAGCATAACGCATATTAAAAGTAATTTCTGTGGAAGTAATGTCGTCAAAAAATAAATTTTTTAATTTATTTTCAAATGGTACATATTTAGGAGAATCAAAAATTTTTCTATAACTTAGACGAATTGTGTTTGAAAAACCTTGATACCATTCTTTTTCCAAAAATCCTTTGAATTCTCTAACCATAGAAAGTTTATAATTTGGATTTCTTCTTAGTAGTGATATTAGAATATTATCAGACATAAAAGCATTTTGACTTTGTCCAATCTGCTCCATATCATCTTTATAATAAATTCCTGCAGAAACTCTCGGTCTTTTAGAAAAAATCCTTACTACACCAAGACCATATTTAAATTTTTCATCTTTCGTTCCATAAGCTAAATGTCCATTGAATCTTGTTCTTCTATTAAATTCTTCGCTGGTTCTTCCTCCAAAACGAAAACGATTTCCCTCTATGGGATTAAAGCTATAAAAAGTAAAATAAGGTCCAAATTCAAAATATCCTTTTGTATAATAACCAGAAACAAAAATTGTCGCAATGTTAAGAAGATTTCTAACAAATGGAACTTTTTTTACAGAATCTACAAGAGTGTAAATATTTTCTTCTTTTTGTGTTAATTTTTCATGTCTTGCTTTATTCCAGAAAGCAGTATCTTTTTCCAAAGCACCATCGACAGTAATGCTAATTTCTTTTGCTCTTTCTTTAAAAAAATCCTCTTCTAATTTTGGATTAATGACTATATTTTTATAGGACGTAGAATTCCTACCGAAAAATCCAGCAGTACTGTCAGTTAAATTAAAATCAACAAAAAGTTCCTCTTTTTTAGAGAACCAAGTTTTATTATCTACCCGAACATATTCCACAGTTGCTAAAAATTCATTAACAAAATTAATATTTGCATCCTTAGAAATTCTTACTTTTACTTTTTTTATTGCAAAAGTTGTATCGTGTATCCACATTTCACCTGTAAAAGTTTGCTCTTGCACTCTTCGTGGTTTAAAAGTCATTTGATAACACCATTGATCATCTAAAAAAGCACTGTCAACAAGATAATATTTATAATACATTAATCCAAATTTCGCAATTGGACTGACAAATTTCTTTCCAAAAACGTTAATATAATTTTTATAAATATTAACATCTCTGTATAATTCTCCGGTAAATTGAGAAATGCTATTATTGTCTGGCGAACCAGCAATGCGACTTGCTTTTATTACTTCTTTCTTTTTTACAGGTTTTTTTTGATAATAATAATCTGATAAAGTTTCAGTAATAAAAACCGGAAGATATGCTTTTCCTGTTATTGCACAAGTGTCAATAAAATCAAAAATAAAATCTATTTTTTTTAAAATTTTATTTTCCTTATATTTTTCAACATTATTGAAATCTATTTCAAGTTTATTATAAACTTCATATTTATAATTTTCTAATTTTTTGGGGTTATTTTCATCTCTTTTTTTGATAATTTTATCAAGCAAAGGATGAGCAGGATTTTCTCCGGCAACAATAACAACAGGAGGTAAATCAAATGCTGTTTCCTCCAATTCAAAATTTATAACTTGGTAATGTTTTTTTTTTATAAAAAATTTTTTTTGTTTATAACCAAGAAAAGACGCAATAAGAGTATCTCCTGCTGCTCTGGTTTCTATAAAATACTCTCCATTAAAATCAGAAATTGTACCTATGTTTGTTCCTATAAATGATATATTTACAAAAGGTAAAATTTCCTTTGTTTTGGCATCTACTACTTTTCCTCTAACTTTTGTCTGCTGAGAAAAAGAGAAATTTATTTTTAATAAAAATAAAATAAAAAATAATAAAATGAAATTTTTCAAAATAAATAATTTTAAATAAAAATAAAAAACGTACTTTTATTTTTTTTATTTTTTTTATTAAAAAAAAATTTTTGATAAAATAATATAAATTTTTATAAAAAATTATAAAATGAAATTTTTTGAAAAGTTAATTTTTTACATAATGTTATTTTTAGTTGTTTTTGTTTTGGGTACTCTAATTTATAAAGAGTTTAAAAAAACACCACTCATTTTAGCAAAAAAGGAAACTAAAAAAGAAAATACAGAAATAGAGAATTTAAAAATTCGTATAAAAGCTATAGAAAATGAAATGCAAAATTTGGAAAAAAGCACAGCAATTCAAAATTGTAATGAAACAATAGCTAAACAGAGGGAAGAAATTTATCTTGTGGTTGATAAATTGGATAGCATAAATAACAATATGAAAGCTAATGAACAAGATATAAAAAATATTTTTTACATTTTCGATGAGATTGGAAAAGTTTTTTCTATAAAAGCTTATGGTAAAGTTAAAGAAAAAGATAAAAGGATAAAAGAATAAATTAAAAAAGAAGATACTTTGAAGTATCTTCTTTTTTAATTTAAATTCATAAAAAATTGGCATTTTTTGAAAAAAAATTTTTTCAAAATTAAAAAATGATAAATTTTTGGACGAATTTTCAAAAAATTTTTTTTATAAAACTATCCATTTTTTACAAAAAATATTTTTATTTTTATATATTTTTATAAAATATATACCTTTTTTAAAATTATTTAAATGAATATTTTTTTTCTTAAAATACTCAAATTTTTTAATAACTTTCCCTTGATTATCCAAAATTTCAATAAATTTTATATCAATATTTTCAAAATACAAAATAGCATTTTTTTCACAAGGATTTGGATATAATGAAATTTTTTGCTCTAAATTAACTTCCTTTTTTTCTACAGAAAAAATATCATCTACAATTACTGTTTTGATAATTGTATCTCTAAAACATTCATTATAAGCTATTAATTTCACTTGATATTCTCCATTTTCTGTATATTGATAAACTGGATTTTCCTCTTCAATTATTAAATTATTTATTTCCCAAAAATATGCTTCTGCATTTTCTGAAGAATTAATAAAATTAACTTCGCCATTATTATTCTCATAATCAAATGACGCATGAATTGGATTTATATGTATATTCCATAATTGCATATTATCAAAAACAGTCGATTCGGCAATATTTTGCAATATTTTTGCTTCTTCTTCATTTAATGAAGAATAAAAAGAAATTCCAAATGGTGTTTTTTGAAAAATTGTTGCATAAAAAACACAAGCAGTTAAATAAGTTCCATAAATACTTGGATGACTATTATCCGAAGAAAATAAATTTATATCTGGATTTGCTGCTATACATTTTTTCCATGCAACACCAACAGGAGAAACAGTAGCATTTAATTCTTGTGCTATTTCAAGATAAGCACTTGTTAATGTATCTTGCATTTGATTAAAATCAACAAAATCAACACTGCTATAATCTCCTAAATTTTGCAAACCACCAAATTTTCTACCCCATGTTAAATAAAATAAAGTTTGTGTACATTCATTATTTTCATGAATTAAAGAATCTAATATTCTCGCTCCATAATACATTGTATTTTCTCTATAATATTCAACAGTAGGAATTTGACTTTGTTCTTGCAATACAACGTAATCCCAATTATCAGAATTTATTTTGTTCAAAGTTGTTGTATTTTCGCAATGAAGATTTGGTGAAGCACCTAAAGTATATCCTCCGGGAGTATTAGAATCATAAATTAATAGATCATTATTTGCATTTGCTAATTCTGCAAGCATACCAGGTAAATTATTTACTCCAGTATAACTATTGCCAATAAATAATACTTTTTTCTGAGCATTAATATTAAATATTAATGCAAATTTCAAAATAATAATAATAAAAGTTTTTTTCATTCTTTTTAAATTTTAAATAAAAATATTAAAATATTTCATTTTATATACGATAATTTTTTTTTTGATAAAAAAAAATAATATATTTGTAAAAAAAATAATTATGAAAATAAATAAATCTCATACTTACGAACAAGCTTTTAAAATATTTGAAAAAATGAAAAAAAATGATTTAAAATTAGATAAAATTACCTATAATATTTTAATCAAAAAATCTCATAATTATGAACAAGCTTTTAAAATATTCGAAGAAATGAAAAAAAATGATTTTAAATTAGATAAAATTATATATAATATTTTAATCAAAAAATCTCAGACTTATGAACAAGCTTTTAAAATATTTGAAAAAATGAAAAAAAATGATTTTAAATTAGATAAAACTTCCTATAATACTTTAATCAATAAGTCTAAGACTTACGAACAAGCTTTTAAAATATTTGAAGAAATGAAAAAAAATGATTTTAAATTAGATAAAACTTCCTATAATATTTTAATCAATAAATCTCATACTTACGAACAAGCTTTTAAAATATTTGAAGAAATGAAAAAAAATGATTTAAAATTAGATAAAACTTCCTATAATATTTTAATCAATAAATCTCATACTTACGAACAAGCTTTTAAAATATTTGAAGAAATGAAAAAAAATGATTTAAAATTAGATAAAACTTCCTATAATATTTTAATCAATAAATCTCATACTTACGAACAAGCTTTTAAAATATTTGAAGAAATGAAAAAAAATGATATTAAATTAGATGAAATTACCTATAATACTTTAATCAATAAATCTCATACTTACAAACAAGCTTTTGAGATTTTTGAAGAAATGAAAAAAAATGATATTAAATTAGATGAAAT
>JAOZVH010000053.1:0-5769 GCA_029938235.1 Bacteroidales bacterium | reverse complement strand
AAGCTTTTGAGATTTTTGAAGAAATGAAAAAAAATGATATTAAATTAGATGAAATCACCTATAATACTTTAATCAATAAATCTCATACTTACAAACAAGCTTTTGAGATTTTTGAAGAAATGAAAAAAAATGATATTAAATTAGATGAAATTACCTATTCAACATTAATAAATAAATCTGAAACTTATGAACAAGCTTTTGAGATATTTGAAGAAATGAAAAAAAATGATATTATTTTAAATAAAATTTCCTATTCAACATTAATAAATAAATCTGAAACTTATGAACAAGCTTTTGAGATATTTGAAGAAATGAAAAAAAATGATATTATTTTAAATAAAATTTCCTATAATACTTTTTTAAATAAATCTGAAACTTATGAACAAGCTTTTGAAATATTTGAAGAAATGAAGAAAAATAAGTTACGACTTAATAATATTAGTTATGGCACACTAATAAAAAAAACGAATAATTTTAATATTGCTTGGAATATTTTTGAAGAAATGATAAATGGAAAATTACGACCTAATACTTTTATTTTTAATGTTTTGATAAAAAAAACAAATGATTTTAATACGGCTTGGAATATTTTTGAAAAAATGACAAATAGAAAATTACGACCTAATACTTTTACTTTTAATGTTTTGATTGTAAAAACGAATAATTTTAATACGGCTTGGAATATTTTTGAAGAAATGATAAATAGAAAATTACGACCTGATACTTTTACTTTTAATGTTTTGATTGGAAAAACGAATAATTTGGAAGATATAAAAAAATGTGCCAAAGCGATGTTATTTCATCGTGTTTATAGTAATTTTCATATTAAAAAAACCATCAAAAAACAATTAAATTATTTCAGCAGAAGACAAAAAACTGCTCATTTAGATTTTCAAAATTGGGCAAAAGAAAATCGTTTTTATTTTTAAAATCATTAAAAATTTGGTGTTTTTTTTAACATAAAAAATGTTAAAAATTTCATCGTTTTTTTGAAAAAAAAAATTTTTTTTTAATTTAAAAAATGTTAAAATTTCATCGTTTTTTTATAATAAAATTGTAAAAAAAAGTTTTTTATTTTCAAAATAAAAAACATTAAAATTTTGGACGATTTTTGAAAAAATTTTTTTAATAAAACATTAAAAAATTGACGTTTTTTTGAAAAAAATTTTTTTTTAATGAAATCTTAAAATTTTGGCGTTTTTTTGGAGAATTTTATTTTTAATAAATTATTGAAAAATTTGTATTTTTGGAGAAAAAATTTTTTTTTAAGGAAAATTAAATGATTAAAATGATCAAACAATTTTCTGATTTTATTAAAAAAATTGCAAAATTTAAATTATGGAAGTATTTAATAATAAGTATTGTGTTCTGTCTTATGCAGATAAAAGTCAAACTCTTGACCAAATATGGTCTGCCGAAACTGAGAATATGACTATTGAAGACTATAAAAATATACAGTTAAACACTGTAAAGCAATTTAAAGATAATTGTGCTAAACGAATTTATGTTTATTTAAAGGATTTTCGTTGGCCCATTGTTCCTGATATTCAGATTTGGACGAATTATAATATTATAAAACCATTGATAAATGCGAATATTTTAAAAATATCTTATATTGTGCCGGAGGAATTTATCACTCAATTATCTATGGAACAAACCCTTGAAGAAGATGAGGAACAAAAATTTCCTTATAAATATTTTACAAACGAAAAAGAAGCTCGTGATTGGCTTTTATTTCAAAAAAATTTATAATGTATAAAAACACCCACCAATCGTAAAATTTTTAATATTTTTTAAAATATTAAAAATTTGGCGTTTTTTGGAAAAAATTTATTTTTAAAAAATATTAAAAATTTGGCGTTTTTTGGAAAAAATTTTTTAATAAAATATTAAAATCTTGACGTTTTTTGGAAAAAATTTTTCAACAAAATATTAAAAATTTGGCATTTTTTTGGAAAAAATTTTTTTCAATAAAATATTAAAATTTTGGCATTTTTTTGGAAAATTTTTTTATTTCTAAATTAAAAAAAAATACGATTTTTGAAAAAAATATTTTTAATTTGAAATTAAAAAATATTAAAATTTTGGATGATTTTTGAAAAATATTTTTTTTTATCATTTTAATAAAAAAAATGTGCATAATAGTTGAATTATAATCAAATATTTTCAAAATTATTATAATTGACTTTTTCAAAAAAAACAAATATAATTTTGCATATTTTATTTTTATTGTGATTTTTTTTATTTTTTTTTTTTAACTTTACGAAAAAATTTATGGAAGAGAACCCTTTAATTCTGATTGTAGATGACATACCTGAAAATATAGAAGTTTTGTTGCAAATTTTATATAGGGACAATTATTTATTTGGAATAGCAACTAACGGCGAAGAAACTTATTCCGCAATAGAAAATCAACATCCAGATTTAATTTTATTAGATATTATGTTGCCGGACACTGATGGCTTTGAAATTTGTAAAAATCTAAAAAGTATAGAAAAAACTGCTGATATTCCTATAATTTTTCTCTCGGCGAGAGTGGAATTAGAAGATAAGGTAAAAGGTTTTAAATTGGGTGCTGTGGATTATATTACAAAACCTTTTGAAGAAGAGGAAGTTATAGCAAGAGTTAGAACGCATATTCGTTTAAAACAAGTTGAAAAACAACTTCGTGATGCAAATAAGTCCAAAGATAAAATGTTCTCAATTATTGGACATGATTTGAGAAATCCTATCGGAAGTTTTAAAACAACTCTTGATTTATTAGTGAATAGACAGGATATGTTTAAAGGCGATAGTTTAAATTCTATGTTAAAAACTTTGAAAAATTCTGCCGATGCAACTTTTTCTCTGTTGGAAAATTTACTTTTTTGGGCAAGAAGTCAAAGGGGGAAAATAAAATATCTTCCAACAAATATAAATTTATATTCGATAGTTCAAGGATTGGAATTTTTAATTAAAAATTCATTAAATGAAAAAAATATTACTCTAAATTCTTTTATTGATACTGATATTAATGTTTTTGCAGACAGTAATATGTTGCAAACAATTTTTAGAAATTTAATAACTAATGCAATAAAATTTACTGAAAATAATGGAACTATTAAGATTTCTGTAAAAAAGGATAAATTTTTGGAGGTCTCAATAAAAGATAATGGCATTGGAATGAGTCAAGAAGTACAAGATAGGATTTTCAAAAAAAATGAACATTTTACAAGTTTTGGAACAAATGATGAAAGAGGTTCAGGTTTAGGTTTGATGTTATGTAAAGATTTTATAAAAAAACATAATTGTAAAATGTGGGTAGAAAGTGAGGTAGGAAAAGGTAGTAATTTTAAATTTACTTTACCTTTGGTAAAAAATTAAAAAAACAAAATTTTGTTTTTTTAATCTTTTGCATTAAAAAAAAATTTTTTCAAAAAATAATAAAATTTTATACGTTTTTTGAAAAAAATTATGGCTCTTAGAACCTTTTTGTGGAGGAGAATTTTTTTCATAATAAAATTGTGAAAAATTTGTGTTTTTTTCAAAATATTTTTTAAAAATTCTCATTCCAAATTTTCATTAAAACGTTAATAATCAACATCTTATAATGAGGTGCGACGAAATCAAGCGTGGACGCTTGAATCATTTTGTTTTTATTTTTAATAAAAGAATATTATATTTCACAAAAAGGTTCGAAGAGCCAAAATTATTTTTAATAAAAAATATCATCTTTTATTAAAAAAAAAAGAAATTTTAGATATTTTTCAAAATTTCCAATTTCATTTTAAGATTTTTTTAAAATATTAAAATTTTGAATATTTATTTAAAATAAATTATATGAAAGAAATTATAAGTTTTGGTTTTATAAACCTTAAAAAATTAAATAAAATTGTAAATATTCAACAAATTATAAATGATGAAAAATTTGATGAATGGTTTAATTATAATTACAAAATTTCAGAAGAGGAAAATAAATTTCTTAAATATCTAATTAATTCTAGAAAACTTTATTTACCATATTATAATGAACAAAAATTATCTATGAAATTTATTGCTCCAATTTTAAATAAGGTAGATTTTTGTTTTGCCAACATTCAAGATTGGTATTCTTCAGAAATATCTTGTGAATTAAATGGGTTTTTATTAAAAGGCAAACCAGACTTAATGGTTGCAACAGGAATAGAAACACCAGAAAAACCGTATTTTTTTTTACAGAAATATAAGAAATCTATAAATTCAAAAGGAAATCCAGAATTTCAAGTTCTTGCTGCTATGTTAACTGCCATAGAATTAAATAAAAATAACAAAATTATAGGTAGTTTTGTTATTGGTCAATACTGGAAATTTATTATTTTAGAAAAAATTAAAATTGAAAAATATGAATATTTTGTCTCTGAAAGTTTTGATTCTTTAAAATTAAATGATTTAAAAAAAATTTATAATAATTTACAAGCTTTGAAATTCTTGTATTGTAAATAGTGCGAATTTGATTTTATAAAAAAGTTTAAAATAAAATTTAAATATTTTCAAAAAATATAAATTATTGAAATGAAAATCAATTGTAAAAAAATTTGTTTTTTATAAAAAAAAAAATTTTCTTTGCAAAAAATTATTTTTTATGTACGCAATAGTAGAAATAGCTGGACAACAATTTAAAGTGGAAAAAGAAAATAAAATTTTTGTTCACAGATTAAAGGAAGAAGTAGGCGATCAAGTGGATTTTGATAAGGTTTTACTTATTGAAAATGAAGACGATATAAAAGTAGGTGTTCCGACGGTAGAAGGAGCAAAAGTTTCTACAAAAATTTTATCTCATTTAAAAGGTGATAAAGTAAAAGTTTTCAAAAAGAAAAGAAGAAAAGGTTATAAAAAGTTAAATGGACATCGTCAATATCTTACACAAATTCTTATAGAAGATATTTCTTTTTAAATAAAAAAAAATTAAATAAAAAAAATTAAAAAAAATGGCACACAAAAAAGGAGCAGGAAGTTCTCGAAACGGAAGAGAATCAGAAAGTAAAAGATTAGGAGTAAAAATATTCGGTGGTCAATTTGCGAAAGCTGGAAATATTATAGTTCGTCAAAGGGGAACTGTACATCATCCAGACGTAAATATTGGAATTGGAAAGGACCATACTTTATTTGCCTTAGTTGATGGAACAGTAAAATTTAGAAAAAGTAAAAATAAAAGATCTTTTGTTTCTATAGTTCCATTATAAAAATAATCAAATTTTGATTTATAAAAATTTATCAAAAAATTTTTTTTGATAAATTTGTTTTTATTTTAAAAAAATGAAAATTAACATTTTAAAAGAAGCACCAATAAAAGAAACACCACATAAAATAAATGCAAAAATGTTGTATAATAAATCTGAAGCTCAGGTAATTCACTTAGAATTAGCAAGCGGCGAAAGTTTAATTCCACACATTACACCTGTTGATGTATTTTTTTATGTTTTAGAAGGTTCGCCAGAAATTTTGATTGGGGATGAAAAGCAAACAGTTTATGCTGATTCTCTTGTGGAAAGTCCAAAGAATATTCCACATTGCATTTCAAATAAGTCTGATAAAATAGCAAGAATTCTTGTCGTAAAAACTCCAAGAACAAATAAAAAACCTAAATTCTTATAAAAGAATATTAAAAATAAATTAATAATTATTAATTTATTTTTAATATTAGATTTCAATATACATTATATAATTTTTTGAAAAAAAATTTTTAATAATTAAAATTTTGGACGAATTATGAAAAAAAAATTTTTTAATTTCAAATTAAAATATTTGAAA
>JAOZVH010000243.1 GCA_029938235.1 Bacteroidales bacterium | reverse complement strand
TAATAGAATTAAATTGTGGTCAGCTTTGGAAGCTTAAAAGTTTGAAAGGCATAGAAAAATTAGAAAAATTAGAAAAATTAAATATTAAATATTTATCAAACTTTCACTCTCATAAACCTTTGAACAGGGATTTTATTAGTCTTGAATATTTAAGTAATTTAAAATACTTAAAAGATTTAAATTGTGAAGGAGCATATATTAAAAATTTGAAAGGTATAGAAAATTTACACCAGCTGCATACTTTAAATATTGCATATATTTTTATGGATAAAAATATAAACAATTTGGAAATTATAGAAAATTTAAAGGGAATTAAAAAGTTGATCATCAGAAAGTTGATATTCTCATCAATCTATGATTTTTCAAATGATGAAATTGAAAAATTTAAACAAACACATCCAAGTTGTGAAATAATATACTTTCGTCGATAAATCTGAAGAATATTTTAAAATATTTTTTTTCAAAAAACACAGAAATTTTTAATTTTATTCGAAAAATTCTTTCACAAAAAAACGTCCAAAAATTTTTTTCAAAAAAACGCCCATAATTTCAATATTTTTTAATTTCAAATAAAAAAAAATTTTTTTTCAAAAAACGTCCAAAATTTTAATATTTTTTAATTTCAAATTAAAAAAAATTTTTTTTCAAAAAAAAACGACTAAAATTTAATAATTTATAAAAAAAATATTCTGATTTAATATTTTTTAAAAATGTGCTTTTAAACAATAAAATATTAAAAAAATGATTTTATTTGTATAAAATAATTTTATATGAAAAAACAAAACATTTTATTTTTCTTTTTACTGATTTTTACTTTTAATGCTTTTGCACAAAACGATATTTTAAAAACAAATAAAGAAAAACGAGAATGGTGGGATAGTTTGTCTGTCGTTTGGAAAGATGAATTTAAACGACATATTAATATAAAGCATAAGCCAAATATCAAAGAAATTAACAAAATCTTAAATTTAAGATTTTTGAATATTTCTGGAAAACATAGATATGATAAAGCCATTTTTAATTTAGAAGCTATTCGTTATCTAAAAAATCTAAAAATATTAGATTGTAGTAAAACACTCATTATTACTTTAGAGCCTATTGCTGACTTAACAAAACTAAAAAAATTAGTGTGCCGCATCTTATGGTATTTTAATAAAGATATTTCTGTGTTGAAAAATTTGAAAAACTTAGAGCATTTGGATATTTCTTACAATGATAGTCTTAAAAACTTAGATGTTCTTACCAATTTTTCTCAATTGAAATACTTATCTTGCGTTAGAGTTAATTTATCTAATTTAAATGGTATTCAAAAGCTAAACAAATTAGAATATTTGGATATTGGAGAAAATGAATTTCAAAATATAGATGCTTTAAAAGAGCTAAAAAAAATAAGACATTTAGATATTTCTTATAATACAAATATTAAAAATTTAGATGTTTTAAGAGAACTCAAAGGAATTACATTTTTAAATATTTCTTGCGATACAAGTATTCAAAACTTAAAAGTTTTGGCAGATTTGCCCAAACTCAAAATTTTACATTGTTTTAATTTAGGTCTAAAAAACTTAAAAGAAATCAAAGTATTGACTCAATTAAAAGAATTAAATATTTCTAATAACAAAGAATTAGATAATTTTGACGATTTAAAGCATCTACATAATTTGATAAAATTAAAATGTTCTAATTTTTATGACAAAAAAATAGATTTATCTGCTATTGCTCATTTAAAAAACTTAAAGAGCTTAAATATTTCTTTTAATAATCAAGTAAAAAATTTTCATTTTCTATCTAAATTAATTAATTTGGAAGACTTTAAGTGTTATCATGGTGGTTTTACAGACTTATCTGTTTTAAAAAATTGCAAGAAATTAAAATATTTGAAATGCATAGGAGGATATTATCCAAAAGATAAGATTAAATCATTGGAGAGTTTACGCCACTTAACTAATTTAGAAGAATTATATTGTCAAAATAATTTAATAGAAAGTTTAGAACCTTTACGAAATTTGAAAAAATTAAAAAAACTCAATCTGTTTAATAACACTATTGCTGATTTAAGTCCATTAAAACATTTGCTTCAATTAGAAGAGTTGAATTGTTCTAATACAAAAATTAAAGATTTAAATGCTTTAACAAATTTGGTTAATTTAAAAAAATTAGATTGTTCTAACTCTTCTTCATTTTCTCCTTATAAAACTCAAATCACAGATTTAAATCCACTTCAAAATATGGTAAACCTGCAAGAATTAGACCTTTCTAATTGTAAAATGAAAGATATCAAAGGTTTGTTAAATTATAATTATAAAATTACAGATATTAAACCACTCAAATATTTAAAAAATCTTACTTATTTGGATTTATCTAAAAACAATTTAGCTGATTTAAGAGCTATTAAAAATCTAAAAAAACTACAATATTTAAACTTGAAATTTACAAGAATAAAAACGCTCAAATATTTAAAAAATCTAAAAGAACTTAAAGAACTAAATTGTAATTCAAGCAAGATTGAGAGCTTGAAAGGAATTGAAAAATTTAAAAAATTAGAAAAATTAAATATAGGATATTTGATTACTTATGACTCATATAATCATTCTGCAGATAGATCTGTTATTAGTCTTGAATATTTAAGCAAATTAAAATATCTAAGAATATTAAATTGTAGTGGCTCGCATATTGAAAGTTTAGAAGGTTTGGAAGAATTGGATAACTTAATTAGATTAAAGATATCAGATATAAATATTAATGATTTGAATCCTATTTCTAATTTAGAAAATTTAAGAGAATGTGTTTTGTATATTGATCGTTTTAGTAATGAAGAGTTAGAAACATTTAAAAAAATGCATCCTTATTGTAGGATAAAGTCTAGTTATTAAGTCATATCAGATGTCAAAATTCAATAGTTCATGATTTAAACACTGAACTATTGAATTTATTTTATAAATTTTTTATATTTTTTTCCTATGCACTTGAAAATTTTCTCGTGAATGTTTATCATATTGCTTAGGCTTATCTGATGGGGCAGGATTTAAAAATAAATCTATATATTTTTTCTCAAAAATAAATTCTTTAAATATTCCAGAGCCTCTCCAAGTAAGAGATTTTTTTAAGTTTAAATACATGATTGGAACTTTATGGTTAGGGTAGTTGCAATATTTTGGGGCATCAGTTCGAAGTACTCGGTGTTTCTTGTAAATAGATATTTTAAACAGATATTGATTAGAAGAATGTTCTTGTTCTAATACCATACCATAAGTCCTATCAGTGTTTTTATCATATTTTTCATCATAAGGAACAGAAAGAGAAAGTAAATCATTATATGTAAATTCTTTATCACCTACTTTACTACCTGACATATAACTATCTGTTTCATCACTATGACCACCATGTTCAAAACTTGTTTTCTTAGCTATCTCATCTGTTTCTTTATATTTTAAAAGTGAATGGCATACTTCATGAATAAACATTTTAGCACCGTGCTTTTTTAAATGTTCTGTGGATATTAAAATTAAATTACTACCATTAAATAGATTTTTAGAATCTTCTTTTTTCGAATGTAGTACATACGCATAAAAATTCATCATACTTTCGTTGGTAGAGATTTGCTCTTTTGCTTCTTCTCTACTAATGACGCTTAGTTTTAATTTCATATTCAAATTAATCTCTCTCTGTCTCCCTCCTGCCTCGTTTTTTTCTAATGCATCTCTAATAGGATTTTCTTTCCTTTCCTTTTTTAGTTCTTTTTGTCTTTCTCGCTCTTTTTTTATTGCTTCTTTATCATCCTCTCCGATGAAGAAAAAACGTACAGGTCTTCCTGTAATAGGAGGAATGTCTTTTTCATAATTTTCTGGTGCACCTAAGTTTTTAGTCCAATCGCCAAAAATAGTAAAAGGAAGTTTAAAATCTTCAAACTTAGGATGTATAATCCAAAAATTTTCACTTTTTTTTTCTACATATTCATATTTATTGACTTCTTTACAAAAAGTATTAGGGTTAATATATTTTTCAAAATTAGCTGAGTCAGTCTTGAAAAATGTTTTTTGTTCTAACCAATCTGAAAAATTTTTTTTCTGTAATTTTGTTAGATCATCATATCTAGGAGGTAAATCATCCTTTACTGATTCGTCAGTAATATAATCTTTAACATGATCGTGATAATAGTTAGAAAATTTTCTATTAAAATATCTCTTTGTAAGAGATGTTTGTCTATTTTCTTCATCAATAATTCCTAATGCAATATCAAGTTGATTTTGCAATTCTTCTACACTTGTTCCTTCTTCTGGTAAGCAAAAACATTCACAACAAAATCAGCATAACATTGAACATGTTTTGATTGACTATAACCAAAATCATCTATGGATAGTTCGTCATTTCTATTGTCTTTGTAATCAGTATTTTTAGAAGTTCCATCTAATTTTACTAATTTCAAATTTTGAATCATTCCTTCACTAATAGGCTTAGTTGGAATTTCCTGCTTCATTACATACTTAGAGATTTCAGCAATTGGCTCATTTGTCTGTTTATCTACAGGGTAAATAATTTGAGAATTAGGGTCATAGCGATAAACTGCATTAGGGTGTGTTTCTCTATCCATTATTTTTTTGATTTTTAAGTTCTTGTTTTAAAATTTTAATTTCTTGTTTTAAATTTTTAATTTCATTTTCATAAACTTGTCGGTCGTCTTTAATTATTTTATTATAACCGTTTAACAAGTCATTCGCTTCATTTTCGTATTTTTCACGTAAATTATCAAATAGAATAGTTTGATCAGTAGCAACTTCTGGACTTATCCAATTTTCTTCTAAAATAGGAAGATGATGATATTTCAAAGCAATAATATCACCTCTATTACAAAGTTTTAAAATAATTTTATGTTCTTCCAGCATAAATAAATTGTTATTTTTATTATTAGATGGCAATGAAAATTTAAACAAACATACCCAATGGTCTATGCGTGGAAAAGACTTGTGTTGCACAGGAAAT
>JAOZVH010000242.1 GCA_029938235.1 Bacteroidales bacterium | reverse complement strand
AGTTTCAACATAATAGCGATGTTTCTTATTAATATTAAAAGTTTAATTTAGTTTAATGAAAAAATTAAATATTAATGGAAATATTTTTTTATATCCATCATCTATATTTGTTTCAAAAAAACCTAATTTTATAATTACAATTCTTGGTTCTTGTGTTTCTGTTTGTTTATTCGATTTTAAATTAAAAATTGGCGGAATAAATCATTTTATGTTACCTTTTTGGAATAAAGAAAATCTCGCTTCTCCCCGCTATGGAGATATTGCCATTGAAAATCTTATAAAAGAGATGAAAATGA
This sequence comes from Bacteroidales bacterium, assembly GCA_029938235.1. Lineage (GTDB taxonomy): Bacteria > Bacteroidota > Bacteroidia > Bacteroidales > 4572-128 > 4572-128. The sequence continues at coordinate 4,712 of JAOZVH010000242.1, read as the reverse complement.
ATGGTACAAAAATAGAAAATTTAAAAGCAAAATTATTTGGTGGGGCAAAAGTTTTAGAAAATATAGAAAATAAAAATCCTTCAAAACAAGAAAAAGTCGGAATTAGAAATATAATAATAGCAAGAAAAATACTAAAAGAAAAAAAAATTTCTATAGTTGGAAGTAGTACAGGAGGATATTATGGACGAAAAATTATTTTCAATACTAATACTGGTGAAGTAAGAATGAAATTTATAAAAAAATCATTTTAAAAAAAAATATTTAAAAATATTAGAAATTATTGTATAATAGCGAATATTTAAAAAAAAATTATTTTATGAAAAATATTAGAAATTTTTGTATAATAGCACATATAGATCATGGCAAAAGTACATTAGCAGATAGACTTCTGGAATTTACCGGAACAATTTCTAAAAAAAATTTAAAAGAACAGGTTTTAGATAGTATGGATTTAGAAAGAGAGCGTGGAATAACAATAAAAAGTCATGCTATTCAAATGAATCATAATTATAATAATGAAGAATATGTTTTAAATTTAATAGACACACCCGGACACGTTGATTTTTCTTATGAAGTTTCTCGTTCAATTGCTGCTTGTGAAGGTGCTTTGCTTGTTGTGGATGCGACCCAAGGAATACAAGCACAAACAATTTCTAATTTATATCTTGCCATAGAAAACGACTTGGAAATTATACCTATTTTAAATAAAATGGACATGCAAACCGCTATGCCAGAAGAAGTTAAAGACCAAATAGTAGATTTAATTGGCTGTGATAGAAGTGAAATTATAGAAGCAAGTGGAAAAACAGGAATTGGTATAGAAAAAATTTTAGAAAATATTATAAATAAAGTTCCGCATCCTGAAGGAGATGAAAATGCTCCTTTACAAATGCTTATTTTTGATTCTATTTTTAATTCTTTTAGAGGCATTATTGCTTATTTTAAAATTGTAAATGGTAGTTTGTCGAAAGGCGATTTTGTAAAATTTGTAAATACAAAAAAAGAATATAATGCAGATGAAATTGGTATTTTAAGGCTTGATTTAGAAGAGAAAAAAACATTAAAAACAGGTAATGTTGGTTATATTATTTCCGGAATAAAAGCATCAAAAGAAGTAAAAGTTGGTGATACAATTACTCACGTTAAAAAACCTTGTGAAAAAGCTATTTCTGGTTTTGAAGAAGTTAAGCCTATGGTTTTCGCAGGAATTTATCCGGTAGATAGTGATGATTATGAAGAATTACGATATTCTATGGAAAAATTACAATTAAATGATGCCTCTTTAACTTATGAACCTGAGTCATCTGTAGCCTTAGGTTTTGGTTTTCGTGCAGGTTTTCTTGGACTTTTACACATGGAAATAATACAAGAACGTCTGGACAGAGAATTTAATATGAATGTAATTACAACCGTTCCAAATGTTTCTTATGATGTTCATACAACTAAGGGCAAAATTATAGAAGTACATAATCCTGCAGGTTTGCCAGAACAAAAATTAATTAAAAAAATAAAAGAACCTTACATAACTGCACAAATTATTACAAAATCCCAATATTTTGGTTCTATTATGAATTTGTGTCTTGATAAGAGAGGTGTTTTAAAAAATCAAGTTTATTTAACAAGTGAGAGAGTAGAAATGACTTTTGAAATGCCACTTGGAGAAATAGTTTTTGATTTTTATGATAGATTAAAAAGCGTTTCTCGTGGTTATGCTTCTTTTGATTATTATCAATCAGAATATAGAGATGCAAAATTAATTCGTTTAGATATTTTATTAAACGGTGAACATGTAGATGCACTTTCAACTTTGATACATTTTGATAATGCTTATAAATTTGGAAAAAGAATGTGCGAAAAATTAAAAGAATTGATACCAAGACAACAGTTTGACATTGCAATACAAGCAGCAATAGGCTCAAAAATAATTTCAAGACAAACAGTAAAAGCAGTAAGAAAAGATGTTACAGCAAAATGTTATGGTGGAGATATTACAAGAAAAAGAAAATTATTAGAAAAACAAAAGAAAGGTAAAAAGAAAATGAAACAAGTTGGAAATGTAGAAGTTCCACAAAAAGCTTTTCTCGCAGTCTTAAAATTAGACTAAGATTATAATGAGGAATGAGAAATAATTTAAAATTTTTCATTCCTCATCAATAATTTTAAATAAAGAAAATTTTTCCAAAAAATGCTTAAATTTTAATATTTTTATTTGGAATTATAAAAGAAATTGTAAAAACGTTCTAATTTTTTTTCCAATTCAAACAAACTCATATAACGATTTAATGTAAATTCTCTTTTTTTATCATAAAAAAATATTACTGTTGGAATTGTAAAAATTTCAAATTGTCCTATAACTTCTGGTTTTTCTTCTATATTTACCGTTTGAAATTTTATTTTTGGAAATTTATTTTCTAATAAATTTTGCAATTTTGGTTTTAAAACTTTGCAAACATTACATTTTTCGTTGGAAAAATAAATTAAACAAAATAAATTTTCTTCAATAATTTCTTTTAAATTTTTCATAAATTTCATATTTTATTTTTCAATAAAGATTTTTTTTGGTGGAAATTTAGATTCTAATAGTTCTAATTTTTGTTTTTTTACCAGTTTAATTACTTCGGACTCTTTGCTAATAAACATCAATTCAGAAGTAGTTGTTATGGATTCGGCTCTTAAATTTTCTATTTTTTTTTTCAAAATACTTCTTTCTCTAAATATTTTTTCTGCGTGATAACGGTTTCCAATATAAAAAATAGTTAGAAAAGTTAAAAAAAATATATAAGGCAACATTTCAATAAATAATTCTTTGCTTAAAAAACTTCCGTCTATTATATTTTTTAGATAAATTTTATTTTTCATAATTTTATAATTAAAAAAAATTTTTTCAAAAAAAACGATTTTTTTTTAATTTTTTTTTATTTTTGAGAAAAATTTTCAATTAAAAAAGATGGCTAATTTTTATACAGATAATAAAGATATAAAATTTCATTTATCGCATCCGCTGATGAAAAGAATAGTGGAATTAAAAGAACGTTCTTTTAGTGATAAAAATAAATACGATTATGCAAATATAAATTTCGAGGATACTATAGATAATTATGATAAAATCATAGAAATAGTTGGAGAAATTTCCGGAGAAATTATTAGTAAAAATGCAGAAATTGTTGATAAAGAAGGAGCAAAATTAATTAATGATAGAGTTTTTTATGCTGATGGAACACAAGAAAATTATAATGTTCTGGTAAAAGCCGGACTTACCGGAATGACTATGCCGAGAAAATATAATGGTCTAAATTTTCCTATCGTTCCATATATTATGGTTGGCGAAATTATTTCTCGTGCTGACGCTGGTTTTGCAAATATTTGGGGTTTACAAGATTGCGGTGAAACTTTACACGATTTCGCAAGCGAAGAATTAAAAGATGAATTTTTGCCAAGATTTTCAAAAGGTGAAACCGGAGCCATGTCTTTAACTGAACCTGATGCTGGGTCAGATTTACAAGCGGTTGGTTTACAGGCTAATTTTGATAAAGAAAAAAACACTTGGTTTTTAAATGGAGTAAAACGTTTTATAACTAATGGAGATGCTGATATTTCTCTTGTTCTTGCTCGTTCTGAAAAAGACACAAAAGATGGACGTGGACTGTCTTTATTTGTTTACGAAAAAAAAGATAATGCTACTATAATCAGGAGATTAGAAAATAAACTTGGTATAAAAGGTTCGCCAACTTGTGAAATTGTTTTTAAAGATGCTCCGGCAAAACTTGTTGGAAATACTCGTATGGGTTTAATAAAATATGTAATGTCTTTGATGAATGCTGCTCGTCTTGGTGTTGGTGGTCAATCCATTGGGATTTCTGAAGCTGCTTATCGAGAAGCAAAAAAATATGCTAATGAAAGATCTCAGTTTAATAAAAAAATCATAGAATTTCCGCAGGTTTATGAAATGTTAAAATTAATGAAAGTAAAAATTCAGTCTCAGCGTAGTTTGTTATATGAAACAGCTCGTTTTACTGATATGTATAAAATTTTAACAGATATTTCAAAAGAAAGAAAATTAAGTCCGGCAGAACGAAAAGAAATGAAATTTTATAAACGTCTGTCTGATGCTTACACACCTGTTTTGAAATTAATGGCAAGCGAAATGTCAAATCAAATAACTTATGATGCTATGCAAGTTCACGGAGGGACAGGTTATATGAAAGATTTTTCTGTGGAAAGACTTTATCGAGACGCTCGAATTACGAGTATTTATGAAGGAACTTCGCAATTACAAGTGGTTGCTGCCATCAGAAATGTTACAAGTAATTTTTATTTATCACAAATTAAAAATTATGAAAAAGAGGTAAATAAAGAAGAATTTTTTGATTTAAAAGATAAAATGATTAAAATGACAAATGAATTTCAAGATGTCGTTGAAAAAGTAAAATCGAAAAATAATATTGAATTTTTAGATTTTCATTCTCGTCGTTTGGTAGAAATGGCTGGAAATATTATTGTTTCATATCTTTTTGTTATAGATAGTATGCGAGATGAAAATTATAAAAAAAATGCCGAAATTTTCATAAAAAAAGTTTATGCTGAAAATAAAGAAAAAGCCTATTATATTTACAATTTTGAAATAAATGATTTAGAAAATTTTAAAATTTAAAATATTAAGATCTTTTGAAAACCACCGATAAATCGGTGGTTAAAATCAAAAAATTTTTTTT
>JAOZVH010000241.1 GCA_029938235.1 Bacteroidales bacterium | reverse complement strand
TAATTTCAAAATAAAAAAATTTTTTTTCAAAAATCGTCCAAAATTTTAATGTTTTAAAAAAACAACATTGGAGGTTTTTTTTCAACACCAATGTTAAAATATTAAAAAAAATTTTTTTTCAAAATTCGTCCAAAAATTTAACATTTTTAAATTTCAATTAAAAAAAATTTTTTTCAAAAATCGTCCAAAATTTTAACATTTTTTAATTTCAAAATAAAAAAATTTTTTTTCAAAAACGTCCAAAATTTTAATATTTTTTAATTTCAAAATAAAAAAATTTTTTTTTCAAAATTCGTCCAAAAATTTAATATTTTTTAATTTCAAATTAATTTTTTTTTTTCAAAAAACGTCCAAAATTTCGATATTTTATAATTTTAAAAAGTTACTTTTAAAGAGATAGAATAACGTCTTGGCATACCAAAAAACACAGAAGCCGATTTTGCATCAAAATCCTCATAAGTAAAATCATTATAAGAATCGTTATTTCTTGCATCAGAAATATAAACTTTATCAAAAACGTTCATCACATTAAATTTAATTCCATATTTTATTTTAGAAACCATAAAACTATAACCAAAATGCAAATCAAAAATGTAATAAGAAGGTAAAACCCATGACTCTAATGGATTATTATAAACGTCAAAAGAATTTGGATTTCCTTCTGGCTCTAATTTTGATGGGTCGAAATCTGCATAATAATCTTCAAAATAAGTCATTTTAGTTTTTATATAAAATCCCTTTAATGGTTCATATCTCAAACTTAAAATTGCTTGTCTTTGTGCGGCATCGCTCACATGAAGACCTTTCGGGTTAAAAATAACCGTTGTATCAGAAGCCCCCGCTGCACCATAATTAAATTCTGCTTCTGAAGTGTAAGTCCAGTCTCCAAGAGAAAAAGCCGATTGTAATTCAAATTGGTCATTTATTTTATAAATAAAATCTAATTCTATTCCTTTATGCAAAACATCTAAACCGTTAATATTTCCTGTATAAGTTTCTTCTTCTATGGTAATAGTTTTTGTTCCAACAGGTTTGTTTCGCCACTGCGTATAATAAAAGTTCAAATTATAAGCAAAAATTGGTGTGTGATAATTATATCCAACTTCTATAGCTTCAACTATTTCATTTTTAATATTTTTTATAAACTCCAAAGAATATCTTTTATAAATTTGATTAAATCTTTGTGCCTTAGACAAATATCCGCCATTTATAAAAACATTACTTTCTTCATTTATGTTATAATTTAAACCAGTTTTAAAAGTATAACCAAAAAAACTTTTCCAATCGGATTCAGCACTTCTTGTGCCGTCAGAATTCATTGTATAAATTTCATCTGGATTTACCACAAAAAGTGTATCTTTTCCACCTCTATTTTGAATAACAAATAAAGTATCTCCATTATCGCTATAAAATCTTTTTTCAGAAGATCTTGCATCTATAAATTTCGTTCCGTCGCTATACAAAGTATCGCCGTAACCCAAAATAGAACGATACATTTCACCGTCAATTTCTATATCTTTTCTTGCGAAATAATCTATTTTATTGTAATAAGTATTTGCTACTGTCATATTTAAAAAAGCACTAAATTTTTCTGTTTTCAATTCAGATTGAAAAAATAAACCGCCCCATCGTACCAATCCATCATAATTCCAACCAATTTTATCACCAACTTTTTTTACTGTTGGTTTCTCTTTTGTGTGGTCATTAATATCAACAAAATAATCTGCACCGAGCAAATCTTCTATTTGTCTGTAATGCATTCCTTCATAAGTCCTTAAATCTACACCTCCGGAAAAAGATAAATTATCAGAGTAATTATAATTTAAAGTAGATAATAAACCAAACCAATTATGACTATTATAATCTTTCGCAAGAACTCCGGAAGCCCAATGATATTCTTTTGGCATTAAGTTAATGTTATGTTGTCTTGTTCCAAATTTATTTATATTATAAACTGATTGAAAATCAAGCTGTCCATCTTCATCAAAACCAAAAACAGACGATGTACTTCCTGTTGTTCCATTTTTAGAACTTGCTGCTTTTGAAGTCATTCCTCCTGTTCCTACAGATGCGTAAAGTATGGTTGATAAATATAAATTATCATCTAAAGTCCAAAAATCTTTCAAAGTAAAAACAGGTTTTTGATATTTATTTTCTTTCTCTCTAAAAACTTCTTTCTTAGAATGTATTGTATCACCGTTTTCATCAATATCAAAACGCTCTAAATATCCCCAGTGGTCATTATAATCTCTTCCTCTTTCTTTAATTTCTGTAGTGTCGCCAGAGTTAGAAACATAATATAAAGGGATACCTAATTCTCTTGCATAATCATGGTCGTATGAAGAAATTGCTTTCTTGTAAGGTCTTGAAGCGTGAGTTTGTGGAGCATTCATAACAGAAAAACTCAAAGTATGTAAATTAAACCTTTTATCTATTTTAAAATAATAAAAAAGTGCTTCCGAAGGAGTATTATCTATATAACCATCTTTTGTCTTATAAGAGACCGCGAAAGTTAAACCAATTTCGTGTTTTAATTCTCCGGTGTTAAAACCTATGGTTGTCCTTTTGTAGCCAAAACTTCCTACATCTTGTTTAAATGAACCACCCATTTTATTGTCTATTCCTTTTGTTAAAATATTCACTGTACCACCCACAGAAGGAACTGCCAATTTAGATGAACCTAAACCTCTTTGCACTTGCATGCTTCTTGTTACAGCATCTAAACCAAACCAATTGGACCAATAAACTCGTCCACTTTCCATGTCGTTCATTGGTATTCCATCAAGCATAACAGCAATATTTTCTTGACTAAATCCGCGAATAGTAATTCTGGCATCTCCGTCTCCTCCTCCCTGCTGAGTTGCATAAACGCCCGGCGTGGAATTTAGAACCATAGGCATATCTTGTGCGGCAAGTTCTTCTTCTATTTTTGCAGGCAAAATATTTGTAAATGCAACCGGAGTTTCTCGTGTTTTTGCAATATCCGCAACCACCACAACTTCATTTATAACTATAGATTTTAAACTGGCATTTAGATAAGTAATTTTGTTTGATTTTGCATTAACTTTTTTTTCAATAGTTTGAAAACCAACATAAGAAATAACAAAAGTATATTCTCCTTCGTCTAATTCTATATTATAATTTCCATCAAAATCTGTAACTACTCCAACACCTTTTAATTCTTTAACCATAATTGTGGCATTTATGAGAGTTTCGCCAACTTCATCATCTTTTATCACTCCTTTAATTATTGCTTTCTGAGAAAAAACAAAATTTGTGAAAAACAAAAATGTGAAAGAAAAAAATAAAACTTTATTCATAACTTATTTTTATAATAAAAAAATTTTTTTCAAAAATCGCTATTTTTTTTTGAAATTTAATTAAAAATAATTTTTTTATTAAAAATATGTTATTTTTAGAAAAAATTTTTATTTGAAAATTATGAAAAAATTTTATTTTATTTTATTATTTTTTGGTTTTTCTAATTTAATTTTTTCACAAGAATTAGAAAATAAAGATTTCAAAGCAAAAGGAAATATTACAGGAAAAGTGTTTTGGAATTATAATTATAATTTTACAGAAGATGTTAAAAAGGCAAGTTCTTTTGAAATCAAGCGTTCTTATTTTGGATATAAATATGTAATTGATGAAAAATTTTCTGTCTTAATATCTTTTGATGCCGGAAAGGGCAGTGAAGAAAATAGCTCATATAGTGCATATCTTAAAAAAGCAAAATTGGAATGGAAAGTTGCGTCGAAAGTAAAATTGTCTTTGGGAATAATTGGTTTAAAGCAATTTAATGATCAAGAAAAACTTTGGGGATACAGATATATTTATAAATCTTTTCAAGATGAGCATAAATTTGGAAGTAGTGCTGATTTAGGTGTAAATGCAGAAATAAAAATATTAAAAATGTTGAAAATGAATATTTTTATTCTAAATGGAGAAGGATATAAAAAAATACAAGACGAATTTGGAACTCATAGAACTGGATTTAATTTTATTGCTGAACCGATAGAAAATTTATATTTTAAATTTTATTATGATTTAATGCCTAATAAATATGATAAATTTAATAATGATTCTATAATTGCTGACACTTCTACAATATCTAATTTATCTTTTTTTGCTGGTTATAAAACAAAAAAAATTAGAATTGGAATGGAATATAATATTTTTAAGAATGGAAAAAAATACAGTTCGCCTGCAGAAAATCATAATTTATATGGTTTATCGGCTTATTTTACTTATGTAATTAATCCTAAGTTTGAAGTATTTTGTCGTTTGGATAAGTTACATTCTAAGACAGCAGAAGATGAAGAAAATCATAAAAATTTGAACATCGGAAATGAAGAAAATAATAAAAATTTAAGCACGGAAGTAGATGGAATGGAAATAATTGGCGGTTTGCAATATACTCCGATTAAAAATGTAAAAATATCTATAAATTATAGAAACTGGATTTATGAAGATGAAGACGCTAAAAATAATCCTTCATTATTTTTAAATTTTTGCTACAAATTTTAAAAAATATTTTCGAAAAAAACGGCAATTTTTTACGATTTTTTATAATTATAAAAAAAATTTTTTTTCAAAAAATGACCAAAATTTTATGATTTTTTATTTTGAAATAAAAAAAATGGCATTTCATCAAAAAAATTCACATACTCATCATTTCATCTATGGGAAACGTTTATAAATATCTTTTCTATGCAAAAAAACAGAAAATAATATTTTATTATTTCCTTCCCCAAAAACACCAATTCTGTAATTTCCTATACGTATTCTGTATGCATTATATTCTCCTTTTAATTTTTTTATATTTTTAATTTCGTCAATATTATTTGCATTAATTACATCTTTTACACATTTGGAAATTTCTTTGATAACTTTATTATCATTTAATTTATCAATTTGTTTTTCGAATTTTTTTGTAAATTCTATATTCATAACAAACCATTTTTTTTAAAACAGTATTTTTATCTGCCATACCTGTTTTTTTTGCTTTTATCATTTCATACAATAAAATTGTATCTTCTTTTTTTTCC
>JAOZVH010000240.1 GCA_029938235.1 Bacteroidales bacterium | reverse complement strand
AAATTTAAAATAATATTTTTATTTTTTTTATTAATTTTTATTAAATCTGAAATTAACCATCCAGAATTATAATTTTTTCTATTGAAAAAAGATAGCGAAAAATACCAATTTTCCATTTGAAAGAAATGAAATTTTATTTTATTATCTATGTTTACAAATTTTAAATTTTCTTTTTTTACATCATATAAAAAAATAGATAAAAAATCTATTTCATAATTATCTGAAGTATAATATTCTATATTTTCATAATCTTTGAAAATTTTTATTAAATTAATAAATTCTAATTCGTGGCTAATTGGTGATATAAATTTTTTTTCTTTTTTTTCTGAATTATAGAAATTTTTATAATATTTTTTAAAAAAAATATTTTTTAAAATCCATTTTGAGGCATTATTTTTAGTTTCTAATTTAAAAAATAAAATTATTTTTTCTTTTTTTCCAAAATATAAAAAATTTGCATTCACTTGTGCAAACCAATTGCTTTTAAAAAATTCTATAAATAATGGAACGCTATCATTGGCAATAAATGAAATAAATTCATTTTTCAATGTATCTTTAATTTCAAAATTTTCTTTATCAAAAAGTTCTTTTAACATTTTTTTTCTTCCAAAATTACTTCTAAAAAGTAAAGAATTTTTATCATATTTTATATTATATTTATTTTCTTCGTTATTAAATCTTTTAAAAAATTGACTGACTAATTTTGTCTGAGCATTTAATTTGTCTTCATCAAACTCCTTAATTTGTCCAAAAATAATATTGAAATTTAATGCGAAAAATGAAAAAATAAAATATTGTTTAATATTCAATTTATAAAAAAATAGCATTTATTTGAAATAAAAAAAATTAAAATTAAAAAATTTTTGTTTTTTTGAAAAAAATTTTTTTTATAAAAAATCAATTTTTCAAAAATTATATTAATTTAAAATTTTTTTTTATTAAAAACGTTATATTTTATATATATGAAATTAATTTTTAGAGTTTATTTATTTTATTTTTTTATATTATTTATAATAATAAATTTATTTTCTTGTTCTGATAATTCTAATAAGAAAACTTCTAATGATGGAGATTTTGATATTCCAGACTCTCTTTACGAGGAGCAAAGTATTGATATTGAAGAAAATCAAACTGCAAATATTATTTATAATATTTCTTCACCCATTGAAATGGCAAGTTTGATAAAAAAAGAAGGCATACCTTTTTCTACAGATTATTTAAGTCAAGTTGAAGATAAAAGTGTTTATAATAATGAATTTAAAAAGGCTATAGCTTTGGGAATTTTGAGTGCAGATTTAGGATATTTGAATATTTATAATCAAAATACTTCTATTCTTAGTTACATTTCGTTTATCCGAGACCTCGCAGAAGACATTAAAGTTGGACAATTTTTTGATTTTTCTACTCTGAAACGTCTTGCGATGAATAATGACGATTTAGATGCTTTAATAAAAATTTCTGTTTCGAGTTTTAATAAAATGGACGAGCATTTAAGAAAAAATGATAGAGGTCGTCTGAGTGCTTTATTAATTTCTGGCGTTTGGATAGAAGGTCTTTACCTTGCTACTCAGGTTGTTAAACAATCTAAAAGTCATGAGATTAAGGAAAGAATAGGAGAACAGAAATTAGTTCTTAATGAATTACTATCTATTTTAGGAAATTATAAATCTGATGGTCAAGTTCAAAAACTTATTAATAATTTTAAATTATTAGAAACAGAATTTAATAAAATAAAAATAACTTATGAAGTTGGCGAGCCTGAATCTATCGAAGAAAATGGAATGTTTATTATAGTTCAAAATGAAAAAAGTATAATTAATATTCCAAAAGGTCAAATGAAAATAATTGTTGAATTAACAAAAAAAATCCGTAACCAATTAACAAGTTCTTAAAATGAAAAAAATTTTTTTTTTAATTATTATTCATTCTATTACAAATTTTTTTATTGCTAATGGACAATGCGATTGCGAAGCAAATATAGGAGAATCATCTATTTTTATGAAAGATTTTATTATTGAGTTAAGTAGCGATACACCAGAAACAACTAAGGAATTTACTCTTCTTTTAAATAAAGATACACGTTATAGGTTTTCCTCTTGTAATGGTGGAACTTCAAAAACTGAAATTATTTTAGAACTTTATGATAAAGATAAAATATTATTAACAAATAATATGGGGAAAATGCACGAAATACATGAAATAATAGATTTTATTTGTAAAAAAACTGCTGTTTATAGATTAGTTTTTTCCATAAAAAATGGGAAAACTGGCTGTGGAAAAGGTGTTTTATCTCTTGTTAATTAAAAATTTTTATAAAAAAAAATAATATGAAAGGAATTATTCTTGCCGGAGGAGCCGGAACGAGATTGTATCCAATTACAAAAAGTGTTTCTAAGCAAATCCTACCAATTTATGATAAGCCGATGATTTATTATCCGCTTTCAATTTTAATGTTATCAAATATTCGTGAAATTTTAATAATTTCTACACCTCATGATATTCATTTATATGAAAATTTATTAGGTGATGGTTCTGATTTAGGTATTTCCATAAGTTATGAGATACAAGCTTCTCCGGATGGTCTTGCACAGGCATTTATTATAGGAGAAAAATTTATTGGTAATGATAATGTTTGTTTGATACTTGGTGATAATATATTTTTTGGCTATGGGATGTCTGGAATTCTTGAAGAGTCTGCCAATTTGAAAGATGGAGCCATAGTATTTGGTTATTATGTAAAGGACCCAGAAAGATATGGAGTTGTTGATTTTGATGAAAATGGAAAAGTTTTGAGTTTAGAAGAAAAGCCAGAAAAACCAAAATCTAACTATGCTGTTACTGGACTTTATTTTTACTCAAATGATGTTATAGAAAAAGCAAAAAATTTAAAGCCGTCAAAAAGAGGCGAATTAGAAATTACTGATATAAATAAATTATTTTTAAATGAAAAACGTTTAAAAGTAAAAACATTAGGACGTGGAATGGCTTGGTTAGATACTGGAACACATAAAAGTTTGTTACAGGCATCTAATTTTGTTGCAACAATAGAGGACAGACAAGGTTTAAAAATTGCTTGTTTAGAAGAAATTGCTTTTCAAAAAAAATACATAACAAAAAAAAAATTATTAGAACTTGCAAAAGTTCTTATTAAAAATCCTTATGGAAAATATTTAATAAGAATTGCTAATGAATAATTTTTGAAAAAAATTAAATTATTAAAAATTTTGTCAATTTTTTGAAAAAAATTTTTTAATAAAAAAATATATGAAAAAGTTTTTTTATTGTTTTATATTTTATTTATTTGTAATAAATTTATAAGGAAATAATTTTTCAAATAAAAATTTTATGAAAAAAGTTCTTATTCTTGGTGCAGGTATGGTTGTTAAACCGATAGTTCAAAATTTATTGCAAAATGAAATTTTTGTAACTATTGCAAGTCCTACAAAATTTAAAGGGGATTCTATGATAGGTGGTCATCATCTTGGAAAATCTTTATATTGGACAGCTTCTGACGAAGAAACCTTAGAAAAGCTCATTTTAGAAAATGATTTGACAGTAAGTTTACTGCCTTATTCTTTTCATATTATGGTTGCAAATTATTGTATAAAGCATAAAAAAAATATGCTTACTACTTCTTATGTACAAGCAGAAATGCAAGCATTGGATAAAAAAGCAAAAGATGCAGGAATAATTATCTTAAATGAATTGGGCTTAGATCCTGGTATAGATCACATGTCAGCAATGCGAATTATTGACTATATTCATGAAAAAGGTGGAAAAGTAGAGGAATTTTATTCCATTTGTGGTGCTTTACCAGCTAAGGAAAATTCTGATAATCCTTTTAAATATAAATTTTCATGGAGTCCAAAAGGTGTTGTACTTGCAGGAAATAATAATGCAAAATATTTAAAACATGGTAAAATTATAGATGTTCCGACAGAAAATTTATTTAAAGATGTTTTTAAAGTAGATTTTCCTGGTATTGGAAATTTAGAAGTTTATCCTAATCGTGATTCTTTGGAATACATAGATATTTATAAAATTCCAGAGACAAAAACTATATTTAGAGGAACTTTTAGATTTAAAGGTTGGTGTGAAACTTTTGACGCAATGAAAACTTTAAATTTAACTATAGATAAAAAAATTGATTTCTCAGGAAAATCTTATGCTGATTTCTTAGCAATGCAAATTGGAGAAACTTCTTCTGACAATATAAAGGAAAAAGTTGCTAATTATTTGAAAATTGAAAAAGATGCAACAGCAATAAAAAGTATGGAATTTTTAGGTCTATTTAGTAATGAAAAAATAAATAGAAAAGAAGATACATCTTTTGAATTGACATCTGATCTGATGATTGATAAAATGATGCTCAAAGAAAACGAAAAAGATATGATTCTAATGGAGCATACTTTTTTAGCAAAATATCCAGACGGAAAACAAGAAGTTATTAAATCTCGCATGTTAGATTTTGGTAGTCCGAAAACAAACACTTCTGTAGCCAGAACTGTTGCTTTGCCAGCTGCAATCGGAGTTAAAATGATTTTGGAAAATAAAATCAAAGTAAAAGGAGTTTGGAGACCGATTATTCCAGAAATCTATAATCCAATATTAGATGCTCTGGAAGATTTAGATATTAAAATGGTAGAAGATTATAATTTACCTATAAGTGAAAATATATAATTTTTTTATTTATTTATGAATATATTTTTATATTGTAAATAATTTATAAAAAAAATGGAAAGTTTTTAACTTTCCATTTTTTTTTATAAATTATTGATTAATTTATAAGTTTTTAGCGCTTCCTTTAGGATTTCAACAGCGTTTTTTAAATCTTCTTTTTTAAGAACATAAGCTATACGAACTTCATTTTTTCCTAAACCATCTCTGGAATAAAAACCTGTTGCCGGAGCAAACATTACCGTTTGATTTTTATAACTAAATTCCTCAAGTAACCATCTACAAAATTTGTCTGAATCATCTATAGGTAATTTTACAATTGAATAAAAAGCACCTTTTGGCATAGGAGAATAAACTCCGTCTATTTTATTTAATTCTTCGATTATAAAATTTCTTCTTTCGACATATTCATTAT